>CAMWWF010000425.1 GCA_947177885.1 uncultured Lachnospiraceae bacterium | reverse complement strand
CTGCAAGCTTACGCTCCTCTTCCTTAAGACTGTTCAGAAACGGCTCCGGATCAAGCAGCTCCACCTGATCGCCAAATATTACAACCGCTTCACCGTCATCGGAATAGAGCGCCAGATATTCCATTTCCCTGGCCTTCGCTCTATATTCCAGTTCCTCAAACACCTCTGTCCTGTCTCTCCTGTCAGGGAAAATGTTTTCAGCTATGGCTTTCACCTGGGAAAGGCGCAGGCTCACCACCGTCTCGTAATGCAGAGCAATCTGCTCATTCATACTGTTCATATAAAGCCCGCCCACCTCTTCGATGGTTTTCGAGCTCTTTTTGTTCATCAATATAGATAATAAACCAAACAACCCAACAATAAGAATAGATACTCCTAAAAGGCTGATTCTCAGGAAACGAATGGATTTGTCTGTCTTTTTGCTTTTCTTCATTTTATGTAATTCCTTTTCCTGTGCGGACTTCTCCTCACATCCATGCATAGGAGCATGTCCCCGCTCTGATAATAAATTTTCACAATAAAATCCAAATACTATTATAACAGTGTTTCGGGGAAACAGCAAGAGGAAGAATCAGCGGGACTGTAAAATTGATTCTGTTGACCAGAAGTGCAGCCGGACTGTCAGCTGCCCATTTTTAATATTTTATACCCACAAACGCTAATAATTGCCGTTTGAACAGTATAACGAGTGAACGCATCGGCAACCCAGAATTGAAAGCGGCAATTAAATGCGTTCACGAGTATAACACAAAAAAGGGAAACCAAGTAAAATCAAGGTTTCCCACACTTTTAGCCAATGCGGAAGATGGGACTTGAACCCACACGACATTGCTGCCACAAGATCCTTAGTCTTGCTCGTCTGCCAGTTCCGACACTTCCGCATTCCTCATGCACAAATGATATACTAGCATCATACGGGCAAAAAGTCAACTGTTTTTTTGATTTGGCGGTATTTTTTTTGATTTGGCGGTATTTTTTACCGGTGCGCTTTTTGCCGGTATGCGGTTCTGAATACAGCAGTCGCTTTGGCATCGGTCCTCCCGCCGCTACTCCGCCAGATACATTTTCAATCCGTCTTCTATCCTCTGCACCGTCCTTTCCCCGGACTGCCCCCCTGTCAGGTATCCTTCCAGCGCTTCTGTCAGCACCTCCCTGATTTTGCCGTCCTCTCCCACCGGCCTGTCCAGACTTTTGCACATTGCCGCGATCTGTTCCGCCGTCTCGCTGGGGTAATCCGCAATCCGAAACTCCACATAGGATCCCCCTGCCTCAATATCCGTCTCCGCTTCCGCGTCGGAGCGATCCTCGTGCGCCTGCTTTTCCAGGGAAGCTGCATTGACCGGAAATCCCTTATAATAGTCCGTATCCTGTACTGCTTCGGAGAGCGCAAACCTCAGAAAATCCTTCGCCGTCTCTTTATAGGCGCTCTTCGTGCAGATTCCCGTCTGCAGAGAAGGAATAAAGCTGCTTTCGAATGCGGTAAATTCCCCCCGGATATAATCCCTTATTGACACAGACAGCATGCTGTCCCTAAAGCCTGTGACCTCCGTAAGGGAAAGCTTCGCTTCGGAAGCCAAATCCCAGATATTCAGACATTTCTCGTCTCTGCCGCGGGAGGGCAGTATCCCGCAGTTATCCCCTATTTCCTTCAGATATTCCAGATATTTTCCAAGAGCCTCCCTGTCCAGCTGCCCGTCGTATACTATTGCGTCGCAGAAGTAGGGATAAAACTTATCCACCAGCTCGCTTACAGTCTGCGCCCCCAGGTAGCTGTAATCCTGCTTTCCCAGAAACCGGGCCAGATTCTCCATGGAATCCATATCTCCCGCGGTAAGCTCCCTCCCCACTGCCATGGTAAAGCCAAACTGCAGGGGAACCGCATATCTGTGTCCGTCCTCCCTCACATATGATCCTGTAATATTGGAAAGCAGTTCTCCTTTCTCCTCCATGGAACCCACCACATCCTCAATATCTTCCAGCAGCCCTTTCTCCGCATAGGAATCCATATCCAGATGATCCATCACCAGAATATCCGGCGCATCGTCGCTCATGAGTAGGGTATTCAGCTCCTGATAGACCGCATTGTAATCCGTTTCGTCATAATAATACATGGGATAAACCGACTGTATCGTTATCATCACCCAGGGATGTTCCCTGTGGTACATGGCGGCCGCCTGCTCCAGAAGACTGTTGCCGTAAACCGTATACAGCTTCAGATTTTCCGTCACAGTGATAACCGCTTCCGGGTCATATTCATATTTGTTCAATTTCACACCGCCGCCGGATTCCTGAAACAAAGCATATATCCTTCCGTCCTCCAGCGCCGCCATCCCAGTGCACCAGCACCGGGTCAGGGCAAAATCCGTCTCCGCCCCGTCCGCCAATTTCTCCCAGGAGGTACCCCCTTCGCCTTCCCGGTCTTCCGTTCCGAGGAAAATGCCGTCAGATCCCGCCACAATCACGGTTCCGTCCTTTAAAGCGCAGTAAGACGCCCCCATGCTGTTTTTCTGAAGGACAAGCGTCCGGGACTGACCGTCCCGTCTTCTTTCTATCTCGAACCCGGAGGAACCGTCCCTGCCGCCCAATCCCAGAAAAATACTTTCACCATTTGTGACAATACTGTCATAAACTTTCTGCAGAGGTTCGCTTTCCTGTATTCTTCCGTCGCTGCCGTCCAGTCTGTCCAGAGAAAGGTAAGAAACGGCCGTCAGAGTCTTATTCTCCAGAACCGCTATCCCCAGAACGCTCTCATAACCGCCCCATTCCTCATTGGGAACAGTCCATTTCTGCGGGGTGATCTCCTGCAGGGTATCCCCGCTCCCCTTCCATAAATGAGATTTGTATTCCGTCTCTCCCGCTGCCGCATAATTCGCAAAAAGATATTGCGTACCGTCCGCCGCCTGCTGCAGCTGCAGACTCATTCCGCTCCCGTCGCCCGGCAGTTCCATACCCTGTCTCTTAAAAACATCTCCGAGCCCACGAGACGTAGAGGAATCTCGTATGCCGTCTTCTGCTTG
>CAMWWF010000424.1 GCA_947177885.1 uncultured Lachnospiraceae bacterium | reverse complement strand
TTTCCTGCGGAGTCCATATCCTTGAATCTGTAAAATTGTCTGCCTTATCTCTTACTGAACTGAGGTGCACGGCGGGCTGCCTTTAAGCCGTACTTCTTTCTCTCCTTCATACGAGGATCTCTGGTGAGGAATCCCGCTTTCTTCAGAACAGGTCTGTAATCACCGTCTGCCTGAAGCAGCGCTCTCGCGATACCATGTCTGATGGCACCTGCCTGGCCGGTGTAACCGCCTCCATGTACATTGACGATAACATCGAACTTATCCACATTATCGGTTGCTGCCAGAGGCTGGCGAACGATAACCTTCAGAGTCTCCAGTCCGAAGTAATCATCCATACTTCTCTTATTGATCGTAACATCGCCTTTTCCGGGTACCAGATATACTCTTGCGATGGATTTCTTTCTTCTACCTGTACCGTAGTACTTTTCAGTCTTAGCCATGATTTATTCTCCTCCTATCCCTTAGAATGTCAGTACTTCAGGCTTCTGAGCCGCATGAGGATGCTCAGCTCCTGCATAAACGTGAAGCTTGGTGTACATCTGTCTTCCTAAAGGTCCCTTGGGAAGCATGCCCTTAACAGCCAGCTCGACCACTTGCTCAGGCTTCTTGGCTAACTTCTCACGCAGGGTTGTCTCCTTCATGCCGCCTACGTATTCGGAATGATGATGGTAAATCTTCTGATCCAGCTTCCTGCCGGTAACTTTGATCTTCTCCGCATTGATAACGATCACAAAATCACCGCAGTCCATGTGAGGAGTGAAAATGGGCTTATTCTTTCCTCTCAAAACCTTGGCAACCTCAGAAGCAAGGCGTCCAAGAGTCATATCTGTAGCATCTACCACATACCATTTTCTATTGATCGTAGCAGGGCTTGCCATAAAAGTTTTCATGATATTTCCTCCGTATTACTGTTTTCATCGGACCAGTTTCAGCAGATCCATAGTTGTCCGGCTTCCTTCCCGCTCCGCAGATGTCCGGCTGCATTACAGGCTTCCACAGGACTTGTTTTCTATCATTTCAAACGCTTTGCCGGGGCTTTGGCTCGGCGCTTAGAAACACTGTCACACAGTTTTATATTATATGATAAGTTTCCCGGCATGTCAACTGCTTTTTTCAGTTATTCCCGCTCTTATTCCGGCTGTCAAATCTACCCCGCTTTTTCAACGGATCCCGCTGTCACTCCGCCATCTGTTTCCGTGTTCTTTTCCACTGAAATTTCTGTTACACCTGCTTCATTTTCAGCATTTCCGAGTACGCCATGATAAAAGGACCGCTCCCCTTTCCCTCATCGGTCAGATAATACTCCGTATCCTGATAATTGTCCGTGTTGTTGGCAGTTGCCTTTAAATAAATATCATGCAGGCCCTCCTCATCCAGCTTGAGCTCCGTCATGGCGACAAACGCCCTGACCGCGGGTTCCCTGTAGGATTCCTCCAGCCAGCCATTGCGGATACCCTTTAAGATCGTATAGACGATCATGGAAGTACCGCTGACCTCCAGGCGATTCGTCCCGGTGACTTTCCAATCTGCCACATTTGCCCACAATCCGCTTTCATCCTGATATTTCAGCACACCGTCCACAAAGAGCTTCAGCGCCGCCTTCCGTTCCTCCATATATTCCCCGGGCAGCACCTCCATCACGTCCACCATTGCCATACCGTACCAGCCCATGGCGCGGGTCCAGTGGAATTTGCAGAGATCCTCCGCACTGTTTGCAGCATGCCAGTACATGCCGTCAGGCGCAAGCATGGTCTCACTTACCCAGTTCAGTCTCTCCTGCACAAGGGCCAACTGCTCCGTGTCCCCCGTCTCGGCAGCATAGTGGGAAATAAAGGGCTGCAGCATATAGATACCGTCCAGCCATACCTTGTACATGGGCGCTTTATCCTCCGCCCAGCCATGCCAATAATTATGACCCAGACCCTCCTCCGTATATTCCACCGGAACAATATGACCGCTGGTGTTGGTATATACGGCATCTGTCAGATCACGATACAGATCTGCACAGATCTGCACATAATCCTCTTTCTTCCGGGATATACCCACACGCACCATCAGTGCCGCCGTCTTGTAACAGTCCGCACCGTGATGATCCACATAACCTGCCAGATTGGGAGACAGAGATTTATGCCCGTTTTCATCCGACACGATCATAGCGTCCAGATACTCTTCCACATAATCAAGATATGCGGAATTTGCCTCCGGGTTCGTCTCATAGACATCATACAGCCCCTCCATGACAACACCGTTATAGTAGCTCCAGTCAAACAGATACGGCTTGTCACCGGGTGTCCGTTTCTCATTATCCCATGTAAAAAACTTCTTTTCATCTGCTACGATTTCTGCAGGCACATTGACCGTGGAGTCAATCGTAAGTGACTTAATATAAGCCCCCGCTTTCCGCATTGCCGCATCCATTCTTTCCTGTGTCATACTTTTTCCTCGCTTTCCTGTGACGACATATTTTTCCACTGCTCACCGCCACCATAATATATCATTGGAACTTCGCTTCTCCTCTAACCTCTCATATCACCAAAACTGCTCACATCTTCGAAACGGGCCAAAACTGCGCTTTTCCCCAGCGCGGCTCCTGTGTTCCCTTCCGCAGATCAGAATGTATCTACTCAAAAAATTCATATTTCATGAGCATCAGTCCCCTTGCCGGCGCTGTAGGTCCTGCCGCACCGCGATCCTTCGCATCTATGATATCCTGTATGCTTTCCGGCGTACACTTACCCTGTCCGGCCTCCAGCAATGTTCCCACAATGATCCGAACCATATTGTAAAGGAAACCGTCCCCGCAGATCTTGATCACAAGATCCGCCCCCTGCTCCTCCACCTGGGCGGAATGGATCGTCCTCACCGTACTTTCCACCTGTGCCCCTGCCTGGCAGAAACTTTTAAAATCATGCTCTCCTTCCAGATAAGCGGCAGCCTCCTGCATTTTCACCACATCCAGCTCCGCATAGGTAAAATGAGAATACAGACGCTTTACCGGCATTGGAAACTCTCCCCTGTAGATCCGGTACTCATAAGT
>CAMWWF010000423.1 GCA_947177885.1 uncultured Lachnospiraceae bacterium | reverse complement strand
GAGGCTGCAATTCGTATCACAGAAGATGATGTTAAAATTCAGTTAAATGCAGCCGTTGATGGAGACAGCCATAGAACGCTTGAAGTAATCGACCCAAATGGCGAAGTGGTACGAACATATACCTTTGCGCAAGGCGGGTTTCTATCAGGAAATGAAGAATATCTTTATGAGGATGAAATGATTATGGTGACAGATGTTGTGTATCCCGGCACCTGGTATGTACGGTTAAGCACAAATCAAACGCCGGCTGAAAAAACATCTGTAACCGCAAAGCTGATTGACCCATTTGTATGGGGATTTTCATCTGATACGGATATTTCCTCTGTTGAAAATGAGGAGGAACAAATTGCCGATGATTCTCCATTGTCTGCTCAGACGTATGATTATTACAGAACTTACGAGCAAACGAAAGCGGATATTCAAAATGGCTATATCGTTAATACAGGTGTTTCCTTTTCTGAACGGGTTATGCCCATAGTAACAAGTGGAGGAGGAACCAGCTTTTATGTGAACCATGATAATAGTATAAATATTTCAATTACTCTGAAAAATCTTATAGATGGAACTGGACATCAATACTGGAAGCCTGTTACCGATATATCCTTCGTAAGTTTTGAAGTATATGACCCGTCGGGCAAAGTTGCCTATTCTTTTTATAAAGAGGGAGCAGAGATACAGGATACGGTTAACATAGATACAGAATTAGCCGTATATCCAGGAGAATGGCAGTACAAAATCAATTTTGCATATACGACCAATGGAACCGACCCGTCAGATATGAGATTTGCATTAAAATACAAAACCATATATGAAGATGATATTCAGTGGCTTGTCGATAACAAACTTAATAGAGGTTATTAAAGATAATAGTTGCAATCATCAATCGCACTGCCCTATGCGGGAGAAAGTGGGAATCATTTATGCTCTGTACGGAAGCATACAAAGAGCACATCACGTATACATTCAATGGCTTTTGCAAGACCGTCATACGCTATGCAGCACTCAGCGCATGGCGTGGCAGGAGCAGACGGCGGCAGAGAGAAGTATCCATTGAATACCTCACAGAAGAAAAAATTTACCCTTCAGGCACAACAGACAAATATTTTGAAGCACCCCATGAAGAATACCCTATAACAATCTGCGGTCAGACAGTTATCCTCACCAATGGGGAGCCTGCCGGAAAGAATGACATTAAAAATCATTCATCCCAGGTAATGCCCTTACAGTAGCAATCCTTCTTTTCCCTTTTTCCCAGGGAGTTACAGCTTCTTTTCGAAATTCACGAAGGGCCCTGAGTTCTTCTTCCATGGGCCGATACGCCGTATGAACCGGCTGCATCCGTTTCTCTGCTTCTTTTCTGCCCTTCGTACATTCGGAGTTTCAAACCCTGCTGTTTCCGGGCTGTTTTTTAAGATCTCTCCAGACAGCGTTTGAGCAGCTCATCTGCCTTCTCCCGCTCCCGCAGCATGGACATCCATCGGTCCGGAATTCCCTGCACCCCATAGCGTATTCCCAGGAGTCCGCCCGCAACGCAGGCGGTCGTGTCCGTGTCATTTCCAAGCAGAACTGCCCGCTTTACCCCGTCCTCGTAGTCGGACGCCTGCAGAAAGATCATAAAGGCACTGCGAAGACAGTCCACCACATAACCGGTTCCGGTGCCCTCCCACGTCTGGTCCGGCCGGATGCTCCATTCCAGCTCCTGCTCATACTCCGGCAGATCCTGATAGATCCTCCGCAGAGCGCCAAGCCCCGCTTCGATGGCTTCATGGGCCTCCAGCCCTTCCAGCAGCTTCTGCGCCGCAAGACAATACAGCGCACAGCATACCTGATTACACACATGCCCGTGAGTAATCAGACACTGCCGATGAGCGTCCTCCACCAGTCCTTTTGTCCGCTGCTCCTTATCCGGGCTTCCATGTACGCTGTGCCACAGTACCAGAGGCAGTACCCGCATCAGCGCACCGTTTCCCTTGCCGTCGGGATTCAGCATCCCGCACTCTTCAGGGAGCAGCCCGTTCTTATATCCGCGCAGCGCGTAAGCCGTCTGGATCCCCACGTCAAATACTTCTCCGCCCACGGCCCACACGCCGTCCTCGTACCAGGAGAGCACCCTGTCTGAGAAATCCTCCAGGCAAAAACCATTCTGATCCAGAAGACTCTGGAACAGACACAGCGCCTGCGCTCCGTCGTCCGACCAGGTGCCAGCCGCCACATTTTCATAAGTTTTACGAAAACCCGCCGGCGGAATCATCTCAATTTCGTCACAGGGCGGCAGTTTCTCTGCCTCATAAAATTCATAGGGAACCCCCAGCGCGTCTCCGATCAGGAGACCGTAGAGGCCTCCCGCGATCCTGTCCTGCTTTGTTAAATTTTTATCCATCTTATATTTCTCCTTTTGTCATTTCCGGCTTTTTTCTCATTCCCATAAATCTCCGCCAGAATCACCATCCATCTGCTGCTTCCCCACGAACGCCTGCCGCTGACCGACATAAAATCCGCGCCTGCCATGTTCCGTCCAGATAATCCTGGTCAATCACATCCGGCGCTTCCATCCATCCCAGATGAAAATCATCCAGTCTGAAATAATGATCCTGATGGTCATAAGACACATCGTACCCAATATTTCGAAGCACTTCAAAATCTCTCTGTCTCGTCCGCTCCGACAAACCTGGAAACAGCTGATTGTAAGAATCCTTCGCGGTCAGATATTCCTGAATCTCTCCATCCTCCTCCCTGTCCTTTTTTTCCCACAGCGGAATATCCTCATTATCCAGTTCGCTCATCAGCCTTCCGAGACGGTTCAGCCTCTTCAGGTGGGCCATCCTGCGCGGCTTCGCCTGCCGGCTGAACTCTGGTATCTCCTTTTCCTTTATGTAACCGTTCCCTTTTCTGGAATATTTCACACAGACCAGGCCTGCGTCCTTCAGGTCCTTCAGCTCTCTCTGGATCATCCGTTTGTTACTGTCCGGAAACACTTCTTCTATGACTTCAAAACCTGTGATCGCATAGCCGCACACCAGCTCATACAGCCGCAGCTGCCT
>CAMWWF010000422.1 GCA_947177885.1 uncultured Lachnospiraceae bacterium | reverse complement strand
TGATCCGGGTATGGTTTAATCATTGGTTCAGCACTTCTTACAGGCTGATATAATTAATGAAAGAGAACAAAGATGAACAGGTCTGGGTCATAGGATCCAATAAACAGGACAATTCTGTGATAAAGAATGTATGTGACGAGTGGTACAGTGAACCGGATACAGACGGGGACGAGTATGTGGAGGATTGTATCAGGTTCTGTCAGGATCACAGGGTCAATGTTTTTGTTCCCAGAAGAAAGATGTCGGATATCAGCAGGAATAAGGACAGATTCCACGAAATTGGTGTCAGGGTCATGGCGGAGGACTATTCCCGGTTGGAGCCTCTGGCGGACAAAGCACGTACCTATGAGATGTTTCGGACACAGGAGGGGCTTTCCATTCCTGAGTACCGTATAGTTAACACATCGGAAGAATTCCGACAGTCCTATTTGGAATTAAAGGAAAAATATGGAAGAATATGTGTGAAATTTATTCTGGATGAGGGCGGCATGAGTTTCCGCAAGATTACCGAGGAAGAAGATCCATGCCGCATGTTGAAAGTATATATGGGAAATTCGGTTCTCTTTCAACAGTATCTGAAATGGCTCAAAGCCATAGAGCCCTTCGATCCTCTGATGGTGATGCCTTATCTGCCCGGGAAGGAGATCAGCGTGGACTGTCTGAATACGCCGTCGGGGCTGATCGCGGTGCCAAGGTATAAGGGTAATGCAAGACATGAGGAAATCCTTTATGATGACAGGATCATGAATATGGTAAACCGCATCATGGAGACAGCCGGGCTGGAATTCCCCTGTAATATCCAGTTTAAGCTGAAAGAGGAAGAGCCTTACCTGTTGGAGATCAACACGAGAATGTCAGGAGGACTGCAGATGAGCTGTCTGGCTACAGGGGTCAATATTCCTAATATTGCCTTGAACAAGCTGTTTGGAAAAGAAATTCCCTGGAGTTATGAGAGGGTGAATCAGATTGTTTCTTATATTGAACTGCCTCAGATCATAGTTTAAAATATTTTATGTTGTCAGCTGATCGTCCAAAGGTTTCGGCTCCAGAATTCCATAGACTTCCGCCAGAAACATGGTTCGTTCGGCCCAGTTCAGGTGTGTCTTGTATTCATTCATGCGTTCCCCGTTCCCGTTTCCGGAGACGAAGGAGCCGGAAGTATTGTCCCATTCCAGAATACTTTTCGCGTCGTTGTAGTCAGAGGCTGAGATCCGGTAACAGTCATTCACCACTTCGATCTGTTTGGGGTGAATCACAGTTTTACCTGTAAAGCCGCACAGTTTATCCCCCTGTATTTCGGCGGTCAGACCGGTCTTCCAATCCCTGCCCCCATAATATTCCCACACGGGGGCGGATATCACATAGTCCGTCCCATATACAGTCACAATGTCCGCAAACAGAGAGGACACAGGCTTGATATTGTGGATGGATTCATCCGGATGCCGCCGAAATCCGAATATATTACACAGATCGTTGCCTCCCACACGGATGTTCAGGACAAGCTCCTCTATCCTGTTGAGGGAATCTTTCAGTGCGTACAGTACATCGTACCTGGTACGCAGGTCTATCATATCAGAACTCTCATAAATAGGCATGACATACACTCTTTTGTCATATGTCTCATTGACTTTAATAATTTTATGGATATATTCTTCCGAATTTTCGGGAGAATATTTCGGTATGATAAAGCCCGTTACTATGCCGGCGCATTCTTTCAGGGATGTCATAAGCATGGTGATCTGTTCCGGATTGCGCACTCGGATAAAAATTTGGGGAAGAAAGAAGTCTTTCTCCTGATGTGTCATGTATATCGTCCGTAAAGATTGCAGCAGATCCTGTTCGGCTTCCGCCACAAAATTATCATTTATGGTATCTTCCAGGCAGAGAGCCAGAGAAAAATGACGACCAAATTTCTCCCGGATGATCGATTGTGCGATGGTTGATCTGTTGGCAGGACAGTAGAGCAGCGGTCCCACGCTGTAATATATAATATGATTTTTCAAATCTGTTATCCTTTCTGATTTCAGTTCGGTTTTTTTAAGACTGTGAAAGGTTCGGATCCCGTATGATCCCGGTACCGGACCGCTCAAAGGCCGCAGCGGCACAATTCCAGCACTTTTTCTGTCATTTCATCGGAGAAGAGTCCTTTTCCGGGCATTTCTTCCACTTGGAAATCGATGGAATATTCCTGTCGGAAACCGCCCGGAGCTATCCCCGTGTCCGCCGCCTGGAGCATGGGAATGTCAAATTCGCTGTCTCCCGCGGCAATGACCCTGTCAGCTTTGATGTATTCCCGAAATCTTTCTATGGCATTTCCCTTGCTGAGACTTCTGGGGACCACATATACCTTTTCTTTATTATGAAAGATGTCTGCCACATCCGTGTCAGTTATTTCCTTTAGTTCCGTCACAACAGATTCCGGTTCACGGCATTTTGTGAACAGGAACAATTCCTCAATGAACCGCAATTCAAACTTTCTTCTGGCATCTCTCTCAAGAAAACGCCGTGCTCTGTCAAGCGCAGGCAGACTTTCCCGGATCAATTCTAGGGAGGCCTGATACCAGGAGGGTTCCATTTCTCCATCCGTCAGCAGGACACCGCCGTTGCAGACCAGAGCATAAGGAATACTGCCGATACGCAGATTGATTCTGTTGTATTGTTCTATTGATCTTGTGGATGTGGGAACAATGAGGGCCTTTTCCTTTATTTTCTTCAGATTGTCATATGTATTTTCGGTGAGGAAAGATATTTCCCTGCCCTGGTAGATTTCAACATTTATCTTATTATTTCCGATATCATGCCTGTAGGAATAAATCAGGGTGTTGTCCAAATCTGTATGTAATACTGTCATTTCCTGTTTCCCGGTTTGATGCTCCTTATGTCATAAATCTGTGAATCACAGCCTTTGCAGACATTATATCACCCGCAACGGACCATGGCAAGGTATTTGTCTGACTTAAACCAGTGCTCCATCCATATTTTCAGTAAAAAAAATAGCATGTTTTATATTCTTATGATATAATAAATTCTATAGTGCGAGCTGCGAAATCAGCATAGCTGATTTCCCCTAGCGAGCGGAGGAAACTC
>CAMWWF010000421.1 GCA_947177885.1 uncultured Lachnospiraceae bacterium | reverse complement strand
GCTGCTTCTGGCTGGTTGCGGCGGTATTTGCCCTGATCCTGGCGGCTACTGTTATCCAGATCGTGATGATGGCAAAGAGCAAATCGGAGGAAAAGTTTGAGATGGAGACCAAATTCAGACTGTTTCTCATGTTTCTGCCGTTTATTGCGCTGGTGGCGGTATTCTCCTATCTGCCCTTGTGGGGCTGGAGATATGCGTTCTTCGATTACAAGGTCGGCGATACGCTGACCATGGATAAATTTGTGGGCTTCAAGTGGTTTACTGAGCTGGTGAAAAATCCTGCCACAGTGAGAGATATTGTAAACGTTTTGAAGAACACTCTCGGAATGAGCTTTATCGGGCTTGCCACCAGCTGGCTTCCCATGGCGTTTGCCATCTTTCTGTGCGAGATGAAGAATATAAAATTCAGGAGATTCGTGCAGACCTTCACTACGGTTCCCAACTTTATCAGCTGGGTTCTGGTGTATGCCATTGCGTTCTGTATTTTTTCCACGGACGGTTTTGTCAGCAGTCTTTTAGTGAATCTGGGCATCTGGCAGGAGGGACAGAATCTCCTTATGGACGGTTCTCACACCTGGTTTAAGATGTGGCTGTGGGGAACCTGGAAGGGAGTGGGATGGAGTGCGATTATTTACATTTCCGCTATCTCCGGTATTGACCAGCAGCTTTATGAGGCGGCCACGGTAGACGGGGCGGGAAGATTCCAGAAGATGTGGAACATAACGGTTCCCAGTCTGATTCCCACCTTTTTCGTGCTTTTCCTCATGGCGGTGGCAAATATCCTGAGCAATGGAATGGATCAGTATCTGGTATTTAAGAACGCGACGAATGCCAATTCCATTCTGGTTCTTGACTTATATGTTTACGAGCTGGGTATCGGAAAGGGATCCATCCCTCTCACCACGGTGGTCAGTATGCTGAAGTCGATAATCAGTGTTGTTTTACTGTTTGGCGCTAACGGGGTTTCCAAGCTGCTCCGGGGCGAGAGTATTATATAAGGAGGTGGAAGTATGGCAAAGACGGCACAGGAAAAAGCAGACGCAAAAGCGGAAAAGCTTTACAAAAAGACACATAAGCGCAAATATGCGATGAGCCCGGGCGATATCCTGTTTGAAGTGCTCAATTACCTGGTATTTACTTTATTTACCATTGCGTGTATCTTCCCCTTTTATTACCTGTTTATCAACACCATCAGTAATAATGACATGGTTCTGAAAGGTACCATCAACTTCATACCCAGGGGAATCCACCTCGGAAATTACCTGGCGCTTCTAAACGTGGGAGATCTGTCAACCTCCTTTTTGGTATCCGTGACAAGGACGATCCTGGGAACGGCCCTTATGGTAATGGCCTCCGCCCTGGTGGGTTATCTTGTGACCAAACAGGAGATGTGGGGGAGAAAATTCTGGTATCGGTTCCTCGTGGTCACCATGTACTTTAACGCAGGTATCATTCCCGTGTTTTTGAACATGCAGATGCTGGGTCTGACCAACAGCTTCTGGGTATACATCATTCCCGGTATTGTGGCACCTTACAATATTATCCTGGTAAAGACGTATATCGAATCCATTCCGTCGGATCTGGAGGAGAGCGCTTCCATAGACGGGGCCAGCCACATGACTATATTCCGCAAGATTATCTGGCCTCTGTGCAAGCCGATTCTTGCAACCATCGCCATTTTCGGTGCGGTAGGACACTGGAACTCCTTTACGGATTCCCTGATCTACATGCAGTCCGCACCGAACCTGTACACTCTGCAGCACAGACTGTACATTTATCTGAATCAGGCATCCAACCTGAAGTCCCTGATGCAGTCCGGAGGGGCGGTGAGCGAAGCGGCAATCCAGTCGGCGCTCAGCGGAAAGATCATCAAGTATACCATTTCCATGGTAACGGTAATCCCGATTCTGCTGGTTTACCCTTTCATGCAAAGATACTTTGAGGAAGGGATCATGCTGGGAGCCGTAAAGGGATAAAACAAAATATCAATAACGGTGTTTCGCCGTATGCATGCGGTGCCTATGTGTGCATAGTCATGCATGCGGCTATTCATAACACAAAAAAAGGAGGAAGAAAAAGTATGAAGGCAAAAAAGATTGTTGCACTGCTTCTGGCATCTGCCATGACGATTTCCCTGATGGCATGCGGAGGCGGCGGTACGCCGGCACCGGCTGACACAGCTGCGGAAGACGACGCAGATGATGTGGACGATGCTGAGGATGAAGAGGACGTGGCTGACGCAGAGGCTGCGGAAGGTGAACAGGACGCATCGGATGAGGCGGAAGACCTGGATGCGGAAGATTATGAGGAATTACTGGCGGAAATCATTCCCGAGGAGACAGTGACCCTGGACGTGTTTGACCAGCTGGCAAACTATTCCGGAGAGCAGATCGGATGGTTCGGTCAGATCATGCTGGAAAAATTCAATGTAAAACTGAATATCATTCCGTATCCGGACGGGGTCTATGAGACGCGTATGGAATCCGGAAATCTCGGCGATCTTGTAATCTGGGGCAATGACGGAGACGAGTACATGCAGGCGGTAGAAAAGGGCATGCTGTATGACTGGAACGAAGATGATCTTCTTACGGAGTACGGTCCTTATATCAAAGAGCACATGCCTTATGCGATTGAGAAGAATACGAATCTTTCCGGCGGCGTGACCTACGGCTTTGGTTTTGACGTGGCAGTGGATCCCGAGGCCCGTCAGGATGCGATGTATACCTGGGATCTTCGCTGGGATCTCTACAAGGAGCTGGGATATCCCGAGATCAAGACGCTGGATGACATGGTGGAAGTTCTGGAAGACATGAAGGAGATCTGCCCTACTGACGATAACGGTAAGACTACTTACGGCGTATCCCTGTTTAATGACTGGGACGGCGACATGGTTATGTATGTAAAATCTCTTGCACAGGCTTACTATGGATATGATGAGTTCGGATTCGGACTGTATGATCCGTCCACCCAGACTTATCATCCCTGCCTGGAGGAGAACGGACCTTATATTGAAGCGCTGAAATTCTACAACACGCTGTATCAGAGAGGGCTTCTGGATCCCGACTCACAGACACAGAAGTATGACGGT
>CAMWWF010000420.1 GCA_947177885.1 uncultured Lachnospiraceae bacterium | reverse complement strand
ATATAGTCTTTTCCGCACCATTGGAGAAAACGCTCCAGCACTTCTGTAAAGGGCTTCCCTCTCTCCAGTTCCTGCATCTGTAAATGGATCAGTCTGCTGGTGATCAGATGCATTTCCGTATAGACCTGCGGTTTTATCAACTGACTGAATTCTCCCATCATCCTGCAGGTATAATTCAGATGAATAGCGCCAATCTCTATGATCTCAAAGGGAAGCCTGTCGATCTCTTCCTCCAGGCCGGTATTACTTTGATTCCATTCCAAATCCAATACAATATAATCCATTCGAGTTCTCCTCAAATAAGCATTTGCGGCTACTCCGTTTCCCATATCTGTATGAAAATGTACCCCGGGCTCCAAACAGGCTGACAGCTATTCTGTCCGTTACGCAATGAGAACGGCATATCTTGACTCAGCTGAGAGAATCCTTGTTTTCCTTTTTCCCTGTATGGACAAACTGACTTTCAATCCATGTATGCACCAGGGGGATCCAACTGGTACATTCCGCCTGAACCGCCTCGCCGGCCGCCGTCCCTGTCAGGCGGTTGGCAAGTCCCAGACCATGTCCTCCCACAGGATACATGTGGAACTCCGTATTCACACCGGCACGTCTCAGCGCACTGACAAACATCAGAGAATTCTCCACCGGTACGGAACCGTCCGTGTAAGTATGCCATATAAACGTAGGCGGAGTATTCTCCGTCACCTGATCTTCCAGTGACAGTTTGGCGATCCATGCGGGATCATCCGCCATATCTTTCAGCAGATTTTCCATAGAACCTCTGTGGGCAAATTCTCCCATAGTGATCACAGGATAACACAAGATCAGCCCATCGGGGCGGAAACAGCCATTATCCTTTTTCAGTTTGTCGGCAAGAAACTTCTCCTGCCAGAATACTCCCAGCGAAGCTGCCAGATGACCGCCGGCGGAGCAGCCAAGCACCAGAATCTTATCAATATGCCACTCCCCGGACTTTTCGCGGAGCAAGGCCATGCTGTATGCCAGCTCCAGAAGCGAGGTGGGATAGCATGCAGGAGCGCAGGAATATCTCAGCACCGCGGCATGACAGCCCATGGCCAGAAACTGCATGGCAAATGCCTCCGCCTCACGGTTGGAAGTGTACGCGTACGCTCCGCCCGGACAGATCAGCACCAGGGGCCTGGCAGAAATGCCCACCTCCTGGTAGGTATCCTGAATGTATGTTACTAATTTTGTATCCGGCAGGGAACCTTCCACCCGGATGGGAAATGTTTCGTTAAGCATCTTTCAACCTCTTTTTCTAATAAGCCTTACCCCAGTATACCATCTTTTTCGCAGGTTTTCCACAACATACACAGGTATCTGTAATCTGCTCCTGCTCAAAGGGCATACAACGGCTGGTCACGCTCAATTTTTCTTTGATCAGGTCCTCACACCCCTGCTCGCCACACCACATGGCCTTCACAAAACCTGCTTTTTCATTAAAGATCTTCTCAAATTCCGCCATGTCGGCTGCGGTGTAGGTATGCGCATCCCGATGGTTTCGGGCTCTCTCCAGCATTTCCCCCTGAATCGTCTCCAGAAGTTCTCCCACCTTTGTCTCCAGCTCATCCAGCGATACTTCCAGCTTCTCTCTGGTATCTCTGCGGCAGAGAATGCATTTGCCCGCCTCCATGTCCTTGGGACCAATCTCCACACGAACGGGATAACCTCTCATCTCAGCCTCGGCAAATTTAAAGCCGGGAGATTTATCCGTGTCATCCACTTTCACACGGAAGCTTCCTGTCAGACGGTCACGAAGCTCGTAAGCCTTATCCAGGACACCCTCCTTTTTCTGTTGGATGGGCACAATACACACCTGAACAGGCGCCACCCTGGGAGGCAGGACCAGACCTTCATTGTCCCCGTGCACCATGATGATGGCGCCGATCACGCGGGTACTTACACCCCATGAGGTCTGATGCACATATTTTAAAGTGTTGTCTTTGTCCGCAAACTGTATACCAAAAGCCTTCGCAAAACCGTCGCCGAAATTATGACTGGTACCGGACTGCAAAGCCTTGCCGTCATGCATCAGTGCTTCAATGGTATAGGTAGCCACCGCACCGGCAAATTTCTCCTTATCGGTTTTCTGTCCCTTGATCACCGGAATCGCCAGAACCTGCTCGCAGAAATCGGCATACACGTTCAACATCTGAATGGTTCTCGCCTCTGCATCCTCGGCGGTGGCGTGAGCGGTATGACCCTCCTGCCACAGAAATTCCCTGGAACGCAGAAAAGGTCTGGTTTCCTTCTCCCAACGGACCACGGAACACCACTGGTTGTATACCCTGGGCAGATCCCTGTAAGAATGAATATCATTTTTATAGAAATCACAGAAAAGTGTCTCCGAAGTAGGACGCACACACAGTCTCTCCTGCAGAGGCTGCATACCGCCGTGTGTCACCCATGCCACCTCGGGCGCAAAACCTTCCACATGATCCTTCTCCTTCTGAAGCAGAGATTCGGGAATGAACATGGGCAGGTATACATTTTCCACTCCTGCCTCCTTGAACATTCCGTCCAGCTGTTTCTGGATCAGTTCCCAGATCGCGTATCCCGCAGGTTTGACCACCATACATCCCTTTACGGAAGTGTAATCGATCATCTCCGCCTTTTTCACCACATCCGTGTACCACTGTGCAAAATCCACATCCATGGAAGTAATTGCTTCCACCATTTTCTTGTCTGCCATTTTTCTCCTCCTGTTCCATTGTTGTCTGCACCCACATCAGGGGAACAATCGCCCGGCATTTACCTTCAAGCGCACAAAACGCCGGGTTTTCGTCCTCATAAAGGGACCGAAAACCCGGCGGTACCACCCTAATTGATGCTTCCTGCATCCATCTCTCATACCGTTAACGCCGATGTACGCTGTATTTCTTCTTTGACCTCCGGTGCGGCCATCAAATTCATACAGGACTCCAAGGCAGGTTCCACACCTTCCGCATAAGCGCTTCCACCCTCCGCGCTCTCTCTGTGATGCTTCCCGCATGTACTATTCCTCTTCTCAGTCAGTCTATATGTATGTGATTGTAGTGCAGATGCACTTCCTTTGTCAAGCAGAAAATTCCTGTTCCTTTCTGTTCCTT
>CAMWWF010000419.1 GCA_947177885.1 uncultured Lachnospiraceae bacterium | reverse complement strand
TTTTCAAGCAGAAGACGGCATACGAGATTCCTCTACGTCTCGTCGGCTCGGAGATCTGTATAAGAGCCAGCGTATTCCCCTCCAGATGTCCGGGATCCGTTATCAGCAGATGCTGAGGATCCGTATACATGCTCATAACCTTGGCCCGTACCTCATCCGCACTGTCAGCCATATAGATACAATTTCCAAGGGACTTACTCATCTTCGCCTTCCCGTCAATGCCCGGCAGTCTCTTACACGCCTCATTTTCCGGCAGCAAAGCCGTCGGTTCTACCAGGACAGGAGCGTATACCGTATTGAATTTGTGAACGATCTCCCTTGTCTGCTCGATCATAGGCAGCTGATCGTCACCTACGGGCACAGTAGTTGCCTTAAACGCCGTGATGTCAGAAGCCTGGCTGATCGGATAGGTAAAAAATCCGACCGGTATGCTGGCCTCAAAATTACGCATCTGTATCTCACTTTTTACGGTGGGATTCCTCTGCAGCCTCGCTACCGTGACGAGATCCATATAATAAAAAGTCAGCTCACACAGTTCGGAAATCTGAGACTGAATAAACAAAGTGGACTTTTCCGGATCCAGACCACAGGACATATAATCCAATGCCACCTCAATAATATTCTGTCTCACCTTTTCGGGATTTTCAATATTATCTGTCAACGCCTGCGCATCGGCTATCATAATATATGTCCTGGCATACTCTCCGGAATTCTGTAATTCCACCCGTCTGCGCAAAGAACCCACATAATGCCCCACGTGCAGTCTTCCGGTAGGTCTGTCTCCTGTTAAAATGATTTTATCCATACTTTTCCTCCTGTTTCATTGCCGCCTGTGGCAATATGTTTCGCATCCGCCTGACCAGTACCTCTGTCAGCAGAATCATTTCCGACCGCATCTGTGTCCGAAGACAGCCGGCAGATGCTGTTTTTCTCATTATTTTTTAACAATTCCTTACTATTTTATCATGCTTTGCGTTACAGGAAAACCATTTTTTTGAAAAGGCACTGATTCCAATATCCGCCATACTATAGCATTTGCCTTGAAAGAATGCTATAATCATTTCACATCAGCCGGATGTTTTGCCATGCCGGTGTAACAGACAGTTCACCATACCTTTACATTTCGGCTCTTTACACAAAGCACATGTAATGTAACAGCAACTCGCCCGTTGCGCAAACGGCTGACGGCAAAGTTGTACCGGAACAGAAATATCACGCTATATATGAGGACGGGAAAATGCGGAGAAGTGATGATTTTGCACTTTTTATCATATCAGAGGTGCCTTACCTGCTGCCTTACGGGCAGGGTATCGCAGATTTAAAGAGAGGTGTCCGAATCAATGACACAGGGAGATATCTTTGGGAGCTCCTGAACGAAGATCCCACGGAAGATGAAATACTTAGCCGCTATGCGGCGCATTATGAGGTTCCTGATTCCCAGCTGCCACAGTTAAAAACGGATCTGCTGCAGTTCCTGCATATGCTGGATACTTATGGAATGCTGCAATCGGATCACGATGCAGCAATTACCCCCGTTTCCGCTCACTGCAGACAATTTGCCGACACAACTCTCCCTGCCGAAAAAGAAAAGGCAGAAAATGATAATACTAACGACAATACAGCCTCCACTGATATTGTACGGCGCTACCTGTCCATTGGCGGCCTGACTCTCCTGCTCTGCGGTCCTGCCAAAGCATTTTCCCGGGATTTTGACGCGTTTGAAATCTCTTCCCGTCCTGCCCCTCTTCCTGTTGATACCGTGAGAGACACTCCCTCCCATACCGGCCGCACTGCCATTGAGACAGGTAATATTCTTCACACAGACCAGACTGTCACAGTGGCAGAGTATGTTCCCGCACAACACCCCCAGGGCAGGATCCTGCTTAAAAACCGCGAACTGGTGATCCTGGAAAATGATTCCCAATATTTCTTCCTTTTCCCGACTGCACCGGGAATTTATGAGGCTCATCTGACAAAGGACGGAACAGATGCACGTTATTACTGTCACCCGCCCTATACGGAGAGTTTCCGCCAGGACCTGTTTCATGCCATCCGCCTCTCCTTTTTGTACCTTGCGCAGTTACACGACATGGTAGTCCTGCACTCTGCCTCGCTGCTTTATCAGGATAAAGCATGGCTTTTTTCCGGGCATTCCGGCGCAGGTAAGTCTACGCATACTAACCTTTGGAGAGAACTCTATCATGTTCCCTTGATCAATGGAGACTTAAACCTGCTATCCATGGAAAACGGCTTCCCCATGATTCATGGTCTGCCCTGGTGCGGGACTTCCGGAATCGCCGATACCCGTTCCTATCCCTTAGGCGGTATTCTTCTTGTCAGGAAAGCCCTGCAGAACGACATTACTGTTTTGGACGGCAGCCAGGCGCAGCTTCTTGTTGCGCAGCGCCTGATCTCCCCCACTTGGACGGAAGCTCTGGTACGGAAAAATCTCCGCTTCATTGCAGATCTGGCCCCACACATCCTGATCTGCCGCCTCCACTGCACCAAAACACCGGAAGCTGTCCAAACAGGGAAGAAAGCCATTGACGACTATCTTCTTTCGCTGCCTCACAAGTCAAATACCCCGCAGCAGGCTGACGGGGCATCAAAGTTATAGCGCAGCAGGCTGCGTAGTATTCGCATTCGGCCCTCACAGCATTCGCCAAGTCAGCCTGTGTACTTTCTGCTCGTGCAGGCGGTAACACAAAGTCAGCTACGCTGACAAAGTCAACCATGTTGACTTGGCTCATTGCTCGTGGGAATAAACCGGTTAATTCCGCCACATCTTTGAGAATGATCGCAGGCCGAATGCACTTTAAACAATTCCTCTTTCGGCAAGCCCATATCCTGACGGTCACGGTATAGGATTATCTGTCTCCGGTGCTCCTGCTCTCTGCCGATGCAATTCTTCATAAATGCGGTTGCAGTCATATTCAGGAGCATATCTCACCGCTGCATTGCAGATACTTTTGATTTTCTCAAGTTCCTCCTCCAGAATGTCTGCAATCGCTTCCGCTTTCATCCCTTTTTGCATTTTCCTGCACACCAGCCGTATCCGTTCTTTTTCCTCTCCTTCCACAAGGCCTTTCGCATGACCCTCCGCATGGCCTT
>CAMWWF010000418.1 GCA_947177885.1 uncultured Lachnospiraceae bacterium | reverse complement strand
CCTGGGAATAATCCGCCCTCTGGTCATGTTCCGGCTTCCGGATGACCTTTTCGTCACAGGCAAGCTCAATATCCCGGCAAAGCAGCACATAAGCGATCCACACCAGAGGATTGAACCAGTGAACGGTCAGCAGCAGGAATCCCAACGGCTTCCACCAGTGATCCCTGCGCCGGATATGGGCCTGCTCGTGGGCAATAATGGAAAACGCGTCCCTTTCCTCCAGGCAAAAGGGCAGATAGATCCGGGGACGGATGATCCCCAAAACAAAGGGAGAATCTATCCGCTCACACAGATATATATTTTGTAACTGCCCGTAACCAGGCAGATTCAGCTGAAATGTGCGGGGAACGGCCGCCGCCACACGCCTGCGCAGCCTCCGGTAACTGATCGCCGTATAGATAAACAGGATCGTCATGCCTGCCATCCAGATAACAGCAGATACTCATATCCATACCTGCAGCGGATTGACGCTGTCTCCCGGCGCGGGAGCCAGGGATGTGCCCAGGACAGGATTCACCGCCTGATCCACCGCCGGAATTCCGGAATTTACCGCAGGTGCGGGAGCCGTCATGATTTCCGGCCGAATGGTTTCCCTGCTGGGGATCAGGCTGAACATACTCTCAATGGAAAAGGGAAACGCCAGACTGATCCCTGCCAGTCCCCACAGCGCCACATTCACCCATTTAGGAGCTTTCTTCAGAAGCAGGCGGAGCAGGATCACCGCCAGTATCAGCCAGCCGGCAGAAATACTCATGTTCACAATATTTAAAATATTTTTGTCATTGCGTCCCTCCCCTCCGGAATTCGTCGATCATCCGCTGCACTTCATCGATCTCCTGCCCGGAAATCTTTCTGTGCCTGGTAAATGCCGCTATAAAGGACGGGAGCGAGCCTTCGAACTTCTTCTCCACCAGTTCATCGATCTCTGACGCCTGCACCTCACTCTTGGATACCAGGGATGTCACGATCCTGTTTTCATTTTTCAGCACGCCGCGCTCACTGAGACGTTTGATAACAGTATAGGTCGTGGTGCGCTTCCACTCCAGCTGCTTCTGGCAGAGCTGCACCAGTTCCGTGGTCCTGACCGGCTCATGCTCCCACAGGATCAGGCAGAAACGGTATTCGCTTTCAAAGATCTTCGGTATGTCCATAGAGGATCCTCCTTTTGACTAATACATTAGACTATCTTGTTTTGAGTCTACTGCATTAGACAAAGAATGTCAACAGTAGATATTCCTGTCGGAACCAGTTCACACGAATTTATTGATTCTCATACATAAATCACAATTTCAAAAAAGTAGTGGAGGAATCCCTTCCCCAATGGAAGAACCGATTTGACAAAATATGGACGGCCTTTGAAGAGAACCGGAAGGAACTGGAAAAGGTATATCCTCTTCTTCCGGTCTCTGTCTTTCAGGCAGATCTGAATCACTCCAATATCCTTTTGGATGACGATAAAAATTTTGTCGGAATGCTGGATTTCAACCTGTGCGGCCGCGATACTGTCCTGAATCATCTGTTCAGGGAAATACTGTTGGAATATGATATCTGCAAAAATGATATTTTCTACTCCAAAGAGCCAAATGACCGGACCACAGAGCTTTTTCTCTCAAAGGTTCGGCTGGTGGCGGAAGCCTATCCCTTTTCCGAGCTGGAGAAAAGCGCCGCTGTTCTGGTCTACCGATACCTCAGGCCCTTCTGGTGGCGCCCTTCACATGAGATTGAGAAAGTGAAGGATGACGCTGAGAAGGTCTGCCGGATTTTTGAATGGGTGGAAAATGAACTGGCAAGGACGGATCTTGTCTTTTAGCATTGCCCGTTCTTCAGCTTCCTGACCATTGCCTGAAAGCGTTCCTCACCGCGCAGATCCTCAAAACAGGCATCCTGCTCCAGTCCGTTTATTATCACCTGCATGAGCTCCCTGGTAAATCCTGACTGTATTCTCTCTGCGGAGAATGTGGGACTGAAAAGGGCCTGATTAAACGGCATCGGACCATCTGTCAGACGGTTCGTAAATCTCTCAAGATAATCCAGCGTTTCCTCCTTCATGCCCAGACGCAGATATACTTCGGCAATAGCTCCCGCCGCCGTTCCGCCGCCTACCGCAAACAATTCCTCCACCCTGCAGAGTACATCGCAGATTTCCAGAGTCCTTTCCCTGTCAAACTCCATATCCTCCTCCAGGAGCACCATTAGACAGTTCTGCACATCGCCGATCAGTTTGTAAAGCTTGCTCTGCACGGTGCTGACCGCCTTATCTTTCTCACCCTTTTTCCGGTAAAGCTGTGCCCACAGCATGGTAAAATCCGCCGTATTGGTGATCGTTTTCTGCAGCAGCGTTTCCGCCCTGTCCAGATTTCCTTCCGCCAGTTCCAGGGAGACCAGCATGGAGACCACAGGCAGGTAAAAGGCGGAATCTCCGCTTTCATAAAGGGTTTCTGCCAGTTCCTTCTTTCTCCTCTTCCATCTCTCCTTCTTTTTCTCTGTTTCCTCATCTCCCTCATTGGCGGCACTGTTCATATCCATCAGGGAAAATGCCGCTATCGCACTGAATTTAAGGGATGCCGCTGAAGGGTAGCTGTGCAGAAGCTGCTCCAGGCGCTCTTCCGCTTCCCTTGCCTTTCCCTCCCGGATCCTTTCAATGATCTCTGTCATGTACTGTCCATGTTTTTCCTCTGACAGCGTTTCTTCGTAGGACAGCAGCGTATCCACATCCGTGTCCAGCGCCCTTGCCAGCGGACAGAGCATGGTAATATCCGGGTAAGAGCTGTCCGTCTCCCACTTGCTGACTGCCGGGGCCGACACCCCCAACAGGTCGGCAAGCTGCTCCTGTGTCATTTTCTTTGCCTTACGCAGTTCAATGATCTTTTCACCTATTTTCATATCCATATTTTCCTGCCTCCATTCAATTGTCACTTGTGATATTTTTGCCGTTCGTGAACTTTTCCTACTGGCGGCTTTTTGTCCGTTTGTGGATTTTTCCACTGGCGGCTTTTTGTCCGTTTGTGGATTTTTCCCACTGGCGGCTTTTTGTCCGTTTATGGCTATTTACCCACTCGTGGCTATTTTCCGTTCTCTTCATCCCAGTATCCTTATACCGGCATATCAGCTGATATCAT
>CAMWWF010000417.1 GCA_947177885.1 uncultured Lachnospiraceae bacterium | reverse complement strand
TTTCAAACACGCTCCAGTGCACTGATCTCATTTTATTCCATGATTGTAAAATTTTATAAAGCGTAACTGTTCAGGACGGATCCTGCGATTATGTGCATGTTCGATCTGTTTCTGAACAACTGCATAAATGAAATGTTCTCTCGGAATCTTAACGGGTATGATCGGGTCGCCGACAGATGACCCGGCAGAGAAATGGTATCGGTAAAAATAATTTCCGAAATGTTTCATTGAAAGTAGCTCTGGGATTTCGGGAGGTTGTATAAAAAAGACGGGAGGATTGTCTATGGAACTTATGACAGGGTATTACAGGCAGAAGGAGGATCACACGGCTTTGCTGCTGCAACAATATGTGTGCCGAGGCGTGCCTGTCTGTCTCGGGTGTATCTGCGGAGGAGAGAGCCGCGAGGCGGGAATGGCGGGAGGACTGTTCACGGGGCAGCTTCGGGAGGAATTTTGCGGATCCGATCTGTTGAAAGCGGTGGAAAACCGGGAGCGCTTTTTAAGGGGAATGGAGCGGCAATTGTGTAAGAGCCGGGAAAGCTGCGGAGCTCCCACGGATTTCCGGACGGCGGGGATCCTATGTGTGGGGGAGCGGTTTCTGCTCTTTTCCCAGGGAGAGGTGAAGATTGTTCTGTGTAATGCGGGATTCGGACGTCCGGCATTGCAGGAGATCATGGGAGGAAAAGGAGAAGAACGACAACGGCTGCGAATCCAATGGGGCAGTATGGAGATGGGAATCGGTATTCTGTTGGCTTCGGAGAGTCTGTACAGGGCTATTCCACAGGAGGATATGGAAAACTGTCTGTGGGTAAAGAATATCAATGATTCCCGGCAGACACAGAAGAGGGTACAGGAACTTGGCAGAGCGGCAGAGAAGCGGAACGGTAAGGGAATGGGGGCGCTGCTCCTGGAGGTCAGGCAGAGTGTCGGAGGAAGCATGCAAGGGAGATGAGGCCGGAGCAGAATGTGTGTTCAGCCATTGCGTGATGACAAGAGAATTCTCTCCGGTATATGAATGCACACAGCAGTGCATGGATGGGAATAAATACGGCAGAATATGTCCGCCTGTGCGGTTGCCGATTCAACAGCACGTCTGCATCGCAATAAATTGCATACAGATCATTGGATTGCAGTCGCACAGGTGGGAAAAATTCGGATTTTGGATGAATGCCTGTTGAAGCGGGCAGGGAGGTGTATATTTGAAAAGAAACAGTGGAGAGGATGTCAATGGGGAATATCATTACATACGTGTTGTGGGAGAAGGGGCATTTTCCCGGGTTTATCTGGTGGAGGATCAAAGCGGAAAACGGCATGCCTGTAAGGTAAGCAGGGAGGTCAGAATGCTGAGGAGGGAAGCAGAGATACTGAGCAGACTGCATCATCCTTTGTTTCCTGCGTATATGGGATATGAGGAAAGAAGAGGAACAGGAAAGATCGTCATGGAATACATTTCCGGGAGAAACCTGGGACAGATGATACGGCTCCGGGGAGGGTTTTCTGCCCGACAGGCAATGCGTATCGCGGAGGAACTGGCAGACGGCTTGCGGTATCTTCACGAAAGACAGCCGCCGATTCTGTATCGCGACCTGAAACCGGAGAATATCATGGTCTGTCAGGACGGGCACATCAAGCTGATAGATTTCGGATGCGCCTGCTGTCAGGAGGCACAGAGCGGAGAGAGAGTGGGAACGCCCGGATTTGCACCTCCGGAACAGCTGGCTGTGGGGGAAGATGCAGGGAGTTACAGTGATGTATACGGTCTGGGAAGGACGATTCAGAGCGTGATGACGAAGAGAAGGACGGGATGCGATGGAAGACGGGACAGCGATCAGGGAGATGAATATCGCGACAGAAGGCAAAAGGGCACCGGTGGGAAAAGAAAGAGCCGTATTGACGGAGACCGATGCTGCGCAGCGGAAAAAGGAAATCACCGGGCAGGGATGAGCTGTGTGGAGGAAAAAGGAAATTGCCGGGCAGGGATGTGCTGCGGAAAGGATAGAAGACGTCGCAGGGAGGAAAGAATATGCCGCAGGCGGCTGGAGCGAATGATCGAAGCCGCCGTCCGTGAAGACTTCAGACAGAGGCCCCAGGATATGATAAGTATATTACAGATACTCACTGGAAAGAGGAAAAAGGAGGAGGGGATCATCTGTGAAAAAAATATTTGGGAAAGCAGTTGCAAAAACTCTTGCAGTTTGCCATTAATTTGATATACTTAAGGAAGAAGCTATATGTGCACGGGCACAGTACAGTCAAAAGATTTCTGCTGTGCATCAAAATACATAGAAAAGGAGATTTAATTATGCGTTTTTTCATCGATACCGCAAAGGTAGAGGACATCAGGAAGGCAAATGATATGGGTGTGATCTGTGGTGTTACAACCAATCCCTCCCTGATCGCAAAGGAAGGAAGAGTTTTTGAGGAAGTGATCGCAGAGATCGCCTCCATTGTTGACGGACCTATCAGTGGAGAGGTGAAGGCCACCACTGTAGACGCAGAGGGAATGATCGAAGAGGGAAGAGCGATCGCCAAGATCCATCCCAATATGGTAGTCAAGATTCCCATGACCGTGGAAGGGCTGAAAGCCTGCAAGGCACTGACCGCCGAGGGGATCAAGACGAATGTGACCCTTGTATTTACTGCGAATCAGGCGTTGCTTGCAGCACGTGCGGGCGCTACGTATGTATCTCCGTTCCTCGGACGTCTGGATGATATCAGCCAGAGAGGTGTTGATCTGATCCGTGAGATTTCCGATATTTTTGCAGTGACCGATCTGGAGACACAGATTATATGTGCAAGTGTCCGCAATCCGGTACATGTGACTGACTGTGCGCTGGCTGGCGCTGACATCGCTACCGTTCCCTATTCGGTGATAGAGCAGATGGTAAAGCATCCTCT
The DNA here is from genome assembly GCA_947177885.1 of uncultured Lachnospiraceae bacterium. The sequence continues at coordinate 229 of CAMWWF010000417.1, read as the reverse complement.
GACTGATGCAGGCATTGCCAAGTTCCAGGCGGACTATAAGGCAGTGTTTGGTGAGTAGATCCGGTCTTCTCCGGAATGAATTATAAAGTTCCTTTCAAATAGAAAAGTCCCTTATCTGTGCAGGTAAGGGGCTTTTTGATTGTTGCTTTTGCGGATTCTTTTAAAAGATTGTCTTCGTGGATTTTTATAATCTGCGAAAGAAAAATCCGCCTATTTACACATTCCAGGA
>CAMWWF010000416.1 GCA_947177885.1 uncultured Lachnospiraceae bacterium | reverse complement strand
GAATCATTCCTGCATCCGTCCCTGGGTGGAGAGCTTATCATACATGGGCGGTACCGGCAGGTGCAAAGGGATTCCGGGAGTCCGTCAGAGAGTCAGGGAGGAGCAGATGGAGCAGGTGATTGAGGTCAGAGGATTAAAGAAATATTTCGGAAAAGTAAAGGCGGTGGACGATATCAGCTTTTCCGTGGAGAGAGGGGAGTTGTTCGGCTTTCTGGGAGTGAACGGCGCGGGAAAATCCACCACCATCAACATGCTGTGCACGCTGTTTCAACCCACTGCCGGGGAGATCATCATCGGCGGAAATGTTCTGGGCAGGGAGGATGAGGCGATCCGGCGCGTGATCGGTGTGGTGTATCAGAATAATTGTCTTGACGACAGACTGACGGTGCGGGAAAATCTGATGATCCGCGGCAGTTTGTATGAAAGAGACAGCAGGAAGCTGAGAGGGAAGATTGAGCAGGTGTGCCGGCACCTTCGCCTGGAAGAAACCCTGGACAGATATTTCGGAAGGCTTTCCGGAGGACAGAAGCGGAAGTGTGAGATCGCGAGGGCGCTTCTCCACACACCGGAGATCCTGTTTCTGGATGAGCCAACCACAGGGCTTGACCCGGCTACCAGAAAAACGGTTTGGGAGAGCCTTGAAAAGCTCAGGCAGGAGGGGATGACCATCTTTCTCACCACCCATTATATGGAAGAAGCGGCGAAGTGCAGTCATATCGCGGTAATGGACAGCGGCAGGGTCAGAGAGTTTGGGACGCCCTTTTCGTTGAAAGAGAAATATTCCAGGGATAAGCTGCGGCTGTCTGCAAAGCCGGGAATGAGTGTGTTGTTGGAAGCTAAGCTGGAGGAATTAAGGGGCAAATGGGGAGGAAACCCGGAGAAAACGGCAGACGGAACGGTTGGGGAAGGACAGACGGAAAGACCGGAGAGATGGCAATACAGCTTTTCCGAGAAGAACAGGGAGGAGCGTTTGTACGATATTTATTTGCAGGACAGTATGCTGGCGATACCGATCCTGAGGGAAGCGGAAGCGCTTCTGGAAGGATTTGAAATGGTACAGGGTTCCATGGATGACGTCTTCCTGAATATCACGGGAAGAGAGTTGGAAGAAAATGCCTGATAATGGTTATGGCTTTTGTTGAATAAGCGGACGGGAGCTTACGAGAGTCTATTATTAAAGAAGTGGAGGATTCGGATGAAAGAGATTTTATATTTGACAAAGCGGAGTACTTTGGTGTATCTTCGGGACAGGCGGGCTGTATTCTTTTCCATACTGTCCATGCTGATCGTGCTGGGACTGATGGTGATCTTTCTGGGCAGCATGAACAGTCAGGATCTGGTGAATCTGCTGGAAAAGTATGGCGGAGAGAGAAATACGGCACAGGATGAAAAGAATGCGGAACATCTGATCCAACTGTGGACACTGGCGGGGATCCTGATCGTAAATTCTGTGACGGTAACATTGACCGTCATCGGGATCATGGTGCAGGATGAAGAGCAGAGCCGTCTTGCCAGCTTTTATGTGACGCCGGTGAAGAGAGGAAAGCTGGTGATGGGATATGTGCTCTCGGCGTGGCTTACGGGGGCGGTATTGAGCATTCTGACCCTGGCCGTGGGAGAATTTTATATGATATCCAAGGGGTGGGGGCTGCTCCCCGTTCCGGTGCTGGCGGCCATGTGCGGCATGATCTTCCTGAATACATTTGTGTATGCCTCTTTCGGTTATCTTCTGGCCATGTTCATTCACAGCTACAGTGCCTGGGGCGGCATGCTGACTATCGTCGGCACGCTGGTGGGCTTTGCGGGAGGGATCTATCTGCCCATGTCGGCCTTTTCGGAGCGGCTACAGACGGTGCTGAAATGTCTGCCGGTGCTCCAGGGGATCTCTGTGATGCGCAGGGTATGTCTGGAGGAAATAACGGCGGCGACCTTCGAAGGTATGCCCTCTCAGGCCGTGGAAATCTTTCAGGAGAGAATGGGGATCACACTGACGGCAGGCGACGGGATTCTTTCCGCGGGAACACAGTTATCTATTGTGCTTTTATATGGTATAATAGCCATAAGTGCGGCGGTTATCCTGAATAAAGGGCGCAAACTGAAGGACAGGACGAATTGAGGCAGCTTGGCGCGGAATATTTTCCGAGAGTGCTGTTTCACAGACGAATGTGTAACGGTGGCCGCGCTACGCCTCACCAATTGGGTCTTGTATCCCACAAAGTATGACGCCCCCCGGAGAAAGCATTTTTCAAACTTGCTTTGGGGCTTGGGAAACCGGGGAATGGTTTTTCAAACATGCTCTGATGCAGGAACAGTTTGCAACGGACAGGCCGGATGGTAATAAGCCGCTCGTGAGTCGGGATGCATGGCAGGTTTTTGTGAACGCGGGTAAATGACCGGAGAGAAATGTCACAGCAGTTAAGGGGAACAGGATAGAATGGGACAGATGCGATGAAGATAATAATACAGGACCGTCCGGATGACGGGGAGGATGAGATCATTGTCCGGTGCCGCCATCTGGACGACAGAATGCTGAGAATGATCTACGCCCTGAAGGAAGGGCAGGAAAAGATTACGGCTCTCAGAGATGGAAAATTTGTCCGGCTGCCTCCGAAAGATATCTACTATTTTGAGGCGGTGGACAATAAAGTTTTCCTCTATCTGGAGAAGGATGTTTATGAGTGCAGATTCAAACTGTATGAACTGGAACAGCGGTTCATGGAGACCGATTTTTTCAGAGCCACCAAGTCCACCATTGTCAACCTTTCCAAGGTAAAAAGCTTCAGTCCCGCCTTTAACGGGAGATTCGAGCTGCTGATGAAGAATGGGGAAAAGCTGATCGTGTCCAGACAGTATGTGCCTGATCTGAAGGCAAAGCTTGGACTGTAGGAGGATATCGCGTATGAGAAGACTGAGATTTCTGTTTCATAATTTTTCCGTGGTGGTGACAGGTGTTGCATTTGCGGTGGCACTTTTCATCACAGTGGTCAATCCTGTGGAGATGGTGGAATCCGTGCTCCTCTGGCAGATGCTCCTGGTGTCGGGATTGTGCACCATGACGGCGCTGATCTATCCCTGGAACAGGGAGATGAGTAAAGTGGAGGCGATTGTCAGGACCGTGATTCAATATATAC
>CAMWWF010000415.1 GCA_947177885.1 uncultured Lachnospiraceae bacterium | reverse complement strand
CAAAACGACGATTGATGGTTGAAAATGCATTAAATATCAACGGTACAATACACTACTGTACTGTACCGCTCATATTTAGCGAAATAGTTTTGGAGGTTCTTGCCATTTCATGGTATACTAAAAGAAACGGCGGTGATTTCTATGGCAAGACCAAAAACATATCATATAACTTTAACGGATGACGAACTCAAAGAACTGAAATCCGTCATACGGAAACAGCAGACATCACGGACTGTGCGTTGCAGATGCCAGATCATTATTGATCTGGATGAAGTCCATGGAAAAGTTCTTACTCATGAACAGTCTGCCAGAACAAACGGTGTTTGTCCAGCTACAGTCACAAATACTGTAAAACTGTTTATAAATGAAGGTATCGGCGGCATTACTAATTTGAAACGTAATGTAAATTCCGATAATGCACGTCGAAAACTCGATGGCAGGGCGGAAGCCCACATCATTGAAATTGCCTGTGGTCCGGTTCCGGAAGGCCATGCGAGGTGGACACTGCGCCTTCTGGAAGAAAAAGCCCGGATGGAACTCGATGTTCCTGTTGGTAAAAATGCCATTGGCAGGGCGTTAAAAAAAACCGGCTCAGACCTCACAAAAACAGTTACTGGTGCATCCCTAAAAAAGAAGATGCAGAATTTGTAGCATGTATGGAGGATGTCCCTGATGTATACGAAATGCCATACAATCCCATACGTCCAGTTGTATGCATGGATGAAAAACCGTACCAGCTGCTGGGGGATGTCCGGGAACCGCTGCCAATGCGTCCCGGTGATGATCGGAAAACGGATTCGGAATACAAATGTAATGGAACCTGCAGCATATTTGCCTTTGTTGAGCCGCTCGGGGGAAAACATCACGCGAGTGTCCACGAGCATCGGACTGCAGTTGACTGGGCACATGAAATCAAATATTTATCCGATGTCATGTACCCGGATGCTGAAAAAATCATTCTGGTTATGGATAATCTTAACACACATAAGCCGGCATCCCTGTACAGGGCCTTCCCCCCGGCGGAGGCCAGAAGGATTACGAGACGTCTGGAAATCCATTATACCCCCAAACATGGAAGTTGGCTGGATATGGCGGAAATTGAGCTGAATGTCATGACGCGCCAGTGCCTTGCCAGACGCATTGAAGATATCAACCTTCTGAGGAGTGAATTATCAGCATGGGAAACAGAACGCAATAATGACGAGGCAAAAATTCAGTGGCATTTTCAAACAGGAGACGCACGTGAGAAACTAATATCACTATACCCGACATACATAACTGCTGACCACTGATGTGGCTGGTAGTTGTGTTAAATATGAACGGTACAGTACACTACTTTAATGTATCCACCGATTATTTACTTTGTCAAATTGATGACCAGAGCGAAAAGGTATTGCGTTCTTTCTATCAGCTCGACGAAGATAATAAAGATATCATTATAGGAAAAATCAAAGAATGTATAAAAGAGCAGCGCTATGAATCTGTTGCAGCAGATCCAATGCCGCTGAAGAAGACAGGAACCGACAGCCCAAAATAATACCCTTCGTGTGGTACCGGAGGGAACACTGACCATGGCACCAAAAGGAAGTGATTACAATGCCAGCCTATAAATATACCTTAAAAGATGGGAAAACCATACGGTGGCGGGCAAAATTCTATGTGACCGACTGGACCGGCGCCAGGAAACAGATATGCAAAAGGGGATTCAAAACACAGAGGGAGGCCAAAGAGTATGAGCGCCTATACCTGGATCAGCAGAACAACACCAGCGATATACTCTTTTCTTCCCTTGTTGAAAATTATATGGAGGACATGTTACACAGGCTAAAACCTACCACAATGGATAATAAGCAATTTATCATAAGTGGCAAGCTGCTCCCATATTTCGGCAGATTGCGGGTATGCGACATTGATACGATCAAGATACGGAAATGGCAGAACGAATTGATCTCATACCGGGATGAAAATGGAAAGCCATTTTCGCAGACATACCTCAAAACCGTCAATAACCAATTGTCGGCTCTGATGAACTATGCCGTATCCCATTACCGACTCTCCCAGAATCCATGTAAGACTGCCGGCAGCATGGGGTGGAGCAACACTGAGGAAATGAATATCTGGACACAGGAACAATATGAGCAGTTTTCCAGCGCCATACAGAAATCTTCCGTAAAGCTGGCCTTTGATGTGCTGTTCTATACCGGGATGCGCTCCGGGGAACTGCTGGCCCTTACCCCTGCAGATATCCTCCCTTCAAAACGGATAGATATAAATAAGAGTTATGCCAAGGTAAAAGGGGAAGAACTGTTCCTGGAGCCAAAGACACCCAAGGCCAAACGCTGCATATCCATACCGGGATTCCTTTATAAGGATATCCAGGCATATGTGGCAAAGCTATACGGGATTGAAAAAGGGGACCGCATATTTTACTTTACAAAATCTGCCTTGGATAAGGAGATAAAGAGGATCGCAGGAAAAGCCGGGCTCCCGCTCATAAGGGTTCACGATCTCAGGCACTCCCACGCCAGTATGCTGATCAACCTGGGATTCTCCGCACTAGAGATTGCAGACCGGCTGGGGCATGAATCCGTGAAGACCACATTGGACACTTATTCCCACCTTTACCCGGACAAGGACCAACAGCTGGCGGACTGGCTGGATCAGTTCCGGCTGGCGGATCCGGAGGGAAAAGAAACCCCTTGAACTTTTGAACTGCTTATGGTATTCTTTAGATAAAGAAGGACGCCTGCTCCAACAGACGTCCTACAGGAGCTACCGATAGACGGTTAGCCCGTTCAGCTTAAACAAAAAATAACCGCTTAGCTTGTGAGGCCTGGGCGGTTATTTTTGTGTCTTATTATTATCGTTACGCCCCATGGCGTATCCGAGGCTAAAGCAACCAACACAAAGGCTGATAACTGCTATAAGTCCTTCTAACGTCAACATAAGCGTCGCCCTCCCTTTCAGTATTTCCGCTCAAAGACGGATTATGTAAACGGAGGGTCACAGTCCCTCCGGAGAGGGCCAGCCGTCCACCATCTTGGTGACACCCAACATTATTCTATCACAGCTTCCGGGAGTTTTCAACAAGATCCGCCACCGTGGAATAGATGGAAAGCTGTTTTATTCTGCATCTCATATCAATC
>CAMWWF010000414.1 GCA_947177885.1 uncultured Lachnospiraceae bacterium | reverse complement strand
TGATCAGCAACGGCGTCAGCCAGCTGAATGAGCTTGACCAGTATATCAACAGCACGGGCAAGACCGCTGACAGTGAGACCGACGGCGAAAAACTGGAGGAGTTTGACAAGTCTCCGGAGGCATTGGAAGAAATGCTGGAAGAAGAGCGGCTCAAGGAAAATGAAGAGCGCGTGGAGGAAATAGAGGAGGCGATCCAGGAAAGCCAGATTGCGGATATTGTGGAGCTTAGCTTTACCGCCCAGTATGTGAAGTTGTCAATGAACGGCGCTCTTTTGTTTGAGTCGGCCAGCACACAGCTGAAGGAGGAGGCTCAGCAGATTCTGCAGAAGGTGGCCCCCATATTGGAACGTTATGCTTCCGGCACCATTGAAATAGAGGGGCATACCGACAATGTCCCCACGGACGGCGTCAGATACGCCAGCAATGAGGAGCTGAGCAGCGCAAGGGCATTGTCCGTATTCTATTATCTGTTGGAGAACTCTTCTCTGGATCCCCTGCAGATGAAGCATGCGGGAATGGGGGAGAGGCTTCCCATTGCCGATAACTCCACGCCGGAGGGCAGGAGCAGGAACCGGAGAGTTGAAATTCTGTTATATAATCCGTCCACAAACTGAGGCGGGAGAAAGGGTTTTTAGGATATGAAAAAGAATCTCTTAAGTGTATTGATACTGGTTTTGATGCTTGTCAATATTGTCATGTCAGTGGTTGTCATGACCAGCGTTACCGGTACAAACAAGAAAACGGCGGAACTGATAGACAGCATCGCGATGGCGATGAATCTGGAGCTCTATACGCCCGGCGATGAGCCTTCCGTGCCCTTGTCTGACAGCAAGGCTTATGCTGTGGGCAGCGAGAACGGCAAGATGACGGTTCTGCTGGCCAAGTCCGGCTCTGAGGACGGAAGCGCCGGCAAGGATGTGTATATCGTATTTGATATTTCACTGCTCATGAATACCAAGCATGAGGAGTATGCGAATTATAATGACGGCGATCTCAGCGAGTATGATTCCAGAATCGTGGCTGAAATCGAGAGGGTGGTTGGTTCCCATACGGAAGAGGAATGCCGGATGTATTTTACGGAGGATATCCGTGAGGAAATCCTGAAGGCGATTCAGAATCTGTTCCGTTCAGATTTTATCTATAATATTACGTTAAGCAATGTGAAATACGGCGGATCATGAGGAACAGAGACGGGAAGAAAAACATGCATGCACAGCATGTGACAGGAGGTGAGCTTGTGTGGCCGAGATTCTTTCTCAGGCGGAGATAGACGCTCTGCTGAATGCGATGTCTTCAGGTGAGCTGGATGCGGAGCAGACAAAGAAGAGCGATGAGAAAAAAATTAAGAATTATGATTTCAGCCGCCCCACAAAGTTTTCCAAGGAACATTTGAGAACGCTGGAGATCATATTTGAGCATTATGCCAGGCTGGTTTCCACAAATCTTCCGGTGTACCTGCGCAAGAACGTTCAGGTATCGGTGGTAGGGTCCGAGGCGCTTACATTCAACGAGTTTACCAATTCCCTTGCCAGTCCTATCATCATGGGAATCGTCAATTTTGCACCGTTGAACGGTTCCATTATTATGGAGCTGGGGATTAATCTGGGCTATGCCATGCTGGACCGTATGCTTGGAGGAAACGGTGTTCCTTTGGATAAGAACAGGGATTTTTCCGAGATAGAGCAGATCATCATTGAGAAGATACTGGTAATGTTCACACAGCTTCTCAGAGACCCATGGAAGAATGTAATCAACATTTCTCCCGTGTTGAGCAGGCTGGAGACAAATTCCCAGTTTGCACAGATTATTGCTCCCGGTGATATGGTTGCAATTGTGACGCTCAACATCAAGATCGGGGATGTGGAGGGCTTCATGAATATCTGTCTTCCCTTCTTTACCCTGGAGGATGTGATGGATAAGCTGAATACCAAATACTGGTATTCAACCATGCAGGAGAACCATGACGAGAACTACGAAGCCTATATTGAGACACTGGTCCGTAAGGTGGACGTACCCATTAAGGCTGTACTGGGCACAAGCATGATATCTGTAAATGACTTTTTGAATTTGCAGGTGGGAGATTGTATTCGTCTGAATACGGGAGTGGACCAGGATATGAATATTTATGTAGGCAATATCAAAAAATTTACCGCATTGCCCGGTACCGAAAAAGACTCCTATGCTGTCAGGATCACATCGGTTATTAGAGAGGAGGAGTAAGGATGGACGGTGGGTTGTCTCAGGATGAAATAAATGCATTGCTCGCCGGAATGAATTTGTCCGACGACGATGAAGCGGAGACAGTTGGAAGCAATACAGATACAGAGGGGGGATCGGATTCTCTGAAAGCAGAGGAAGACGACGCGATGCTTCTTACTGATGTAGAGAAGGATGCCATTGGCGAGATCGCCAATATCAGCATGGGGTCCTCTGCAACCACATTGTATTCCCTGGTGAACAGAAAGGTAAATATCACGACTCCCGTTGTGGAATTTGCCAGATGGCGTAACCTCCTGGATCAATATGAAAGACCCTGTGTGTTTATTCAGATTAAGTACACGGTTGGCCTGGATGGCACAAATATCCTGATATTGAAGGAGCATGACGTAAAGGTTATCACTGACCTCATGATGGGAGGAGACGGGACCAACACGGACGGAGAACTGGGAGAGCTGCATTTAAGCGCTATCTCCGAGGCGATGAACCAGATGATGGGTGCATCGGCCACCTCTCTCTCCACCATGATGCAGACCAAGATCGATATCAGCCCTCCGCAGGCTTCGCTTCTTGATCTGACACATGTGCAGAACGGTGAGGATATTTCTCCCTTCCTGGGAGGGCAGTTCGTTAAGATTTCCTTCCGGATGCAGATCGACGATCTGGTGGACAGTTCCATTATGCAGCTGTATCCCGTGGAATTTGCCCGCAGGGTGGTGTCTACCTTCATGAATTCCCAGGGCGGCGGTTCTGCCGCACAGGAGCCGAAGGCTGAGGAAGCAGCTCCTTCCGGTGCGGCTCAGCCCGGTATGAACGGAGCGGTTCCGGGAGCGGGCATGGGAATGAATCCCCAGATGACGAACGGAATGCAGCCGGGAATGCCCATGGGAATGCCTGCAGGGCAGATGGATATGAACGCCATGGCCGAGGAAGCGGCAAAGAGAATGAATCACCAGAAGACGA
>CAMWWF010000413.1 GCA_947177885.1 uncultured Lachnospiraceae bacterium | reverse complement strand
GTCATTGCCGGAGGATATTTTCGAGGAGAGAGGTGAGAATATCTGGGTGGCAAAGAGTGCAAAAGTGGCGCCCACGGCATGTCTGAACGGTCCCCTGATCATCGACGAGGAGGCGGAGATACGTCACTGTGCCTTTGTCCGGGGCAATGCCATTGTGGGAAAGGGAGCGGTGGTAGGCAATTCCACGGAACTGAAAAATGTAGTGCTCTTTAATAAGGTGCAGGTGCCTCACTACAATTATGTGGGGGACAGTATCCTGGGTTATAAGGCACATATGGGAGCCGGCTCCATCACCTCCAATGTGAAGAGCGACAAGACCCTTGTGGTAGTAAAGGGAAAGGGGATTGCCGGGGATATTGCCATTGAAACGGGATTAAAGAAAATGGGAGCCATGCTGGGAGACAATGTGGAGGTAGGCTGTAACAGCGTCCTGAATCCCGGCACTGTGATCGGCAGAAATTCCAATATTTATCCCACATCCATGGTAAGGGGAGTGGTTCCCGCAGACAGTATCTATAAGACAAAAACGGAAATTGCGAAAAAGAACTGCTAAAAAACATTGACATTTAACAGTTGCTGATGTATATTTTTTATAGTGCGGCAAATTAATGCGTTGACGCACTAAAGTGCAAAAGGGAAAAGCGTCCGGAAAGATTCCAAAACAGCGGTCCCTGGAAGAAGATAGTTCTGGAGGAGCAGTCCTTCAGAGCGGGGAAGGCTGAGGGATGTGCCGCGGACGCTTTGGAATGGAGGAGATTATGAAAAAGAAATTAGCAGCAATCGTATTAAGCGGTATTATGGCGGTTTCCGCACTGGCCGGCTGTGGTTCCGATGGCAATACCGGAAGTTCCGCAGCAGACGCGGGAAGCGAAGGAAGCTCCGCAGCAGATGCGGGAAGTTCGGATGCAGGCAGTTCTGCGGGAGATTCATACACGGTGGGAATCTGCCAGCTGGTACAGCATGACGCTCTGGATGCGGCGACGCAGGGATTTCAGGATGCCCTGACCGAGAAACTGGGCGACCGGGTGACCTTTGACCTGCAGAATGCTTCCGGTGATTCCCCTACCTGTGCCACCATTGCCAATCAGTTCGTATCCAATGGAGTGGATCTGATCCTGGCAAACGCAACGGCGCCCTTACAGGCGGCAGTGGCGGCGACTACTGAGATTCCCATTCTGGGCACTTCCATTACTGATTATGCGACAGCGCTCCAGATTGACAACTGGACCGGTTCCACCGGTATCAATGTTTCTGGTACTTCTGACTGCGCTCCTTTGACGGAGCAGGCGGATATGCTCCATGAGCTGTTCCCTGAGGCAGAGACTGTGGGTATGCTGTACTGTTCGGCGGAACCTAACTCCGCGTACCAGGTGGGCATCGTAAAGAGTGCTTTGGAGGGTATGGGATATACCTGTAAGGAATACAGCTTTGCCGATTCCAACGATATTGCTTCCGTTACCACCAGTGCAACCTCTGACTGCGACGTGATCTATATCCCCACCGATAATACCGCCGCATCCGCTACCGAGGTGATCAACAATGTGTGTCTGCCCGCAGGCATTCCTGTCATTGCCGGTGAGGAAGGTATCTGCAGGGGCTGTGGTGTGGCGACTCTGTCCATCAGCTACTATGACATCGGATACCAGTCCGGTCTCATGGCTTATGATATTCTGGTAAACGGCGCCGATATTTCCACCATGGAGATCCAGTTTGCGCCCAATGTGACCAAGAAGTACAATGCGGATATCTGCAGTCAGCTGAATATTACTGTTCCTGACGGATATGTTGCGATCGAGTAAGACGGAGTTGATCTGGTATATAAGGTAAGTAAGGCGGCAAAAGTGCAATTCATCTTTTGCCGTCTTTTAGGAATTAAACTCCCATACATTCCGATGCACCACCATAAATGAAAGTCGGGAGTTTAGGAACTGTCTCGCAAAACCATAAAGTAACATGGTTTTGACTTCGCGGTGCCGGAATGGCATAGGAACTTTTACAGTAAAAGACAAGTGGAGGAAACGGAAATTGAATATTATGGCTTTAATCAACGCGTTGCCCGGCGCCTGTGCCCAGGGACTGATCTGGGGTATCATGGCGATCGGTGTATTCATCACATACCGGATACTGGATCTGGCCGACCTGACAGTGGACGGTACCATGTGTACGGGAGGCGCTGTCTGTATCATGATGATGCTGTCGGGACACAATGTGTGGGTGTCGCTGTTTGTGGCGTTCCTTGCGGGGATGCTGGCGGGACTGGTGACAGGTCTGCTGCATACGGCTTTTGGGATCCCGGCCATCCTTGCGGGGATTCTTTCCCAGCTGGGACTTTACTCCATTAATCTGCGGATCATGGACAATAAGGCAAATCAGGCGATCAGCGTGGATAAGTTCGGGCTGCTGGTTTCACTCCGCTATATCAAGGGAGTTCCTTTTTATAAAAATACTCTGCTGATCGCCGTGATCATCATTGCGGCGTTGATCGGACTGTTGTACTGGTTTTTCGGAACGGAGCTGGGCTGCTCCATCCGTGCCACAGGCTCCAACCCCAATATGTCCCGGGCGCAGGGAATCAATACGGATCTCACCAAGATCATAGGACTGATGCTGAGCAACGGCATTGTTGCATTTGCCAGCGGATTGTACGCGCAGTATCAGGGCTTTGCGGACATCAATGCGGGCCGCGGCGCCATTGTGATCGGTCTGGCATCCGTTATCATCGGTCAGGTGGTGTTCGGTAAGATCCACGGGAATTTTGCATTCAAGCTGGCATCCGTAGCGTTCGGAGGCGTTATTTATTATCTGGTACTGCAGGTAGTGTTGTGGCTTGGACTGAACGCCAACGATCTGAAGCTGATCTCCGCAATTATCGTTGCCATATTCCTTGCTATCCCTTACATGAAGGAAAAACATTTTTCCAGACCTGTGAAAAAAGGAGGTGCAGACAATGCTTGACATTAACCGGATCAGTAAGACCTTTAACGCGGGAACCGTCAATGAGAAAAAAGCATTGAACGGACTGGAGCTGCATTTGCAGGAGGGTGATTTCGTCACCGTTATCGGTGGAAACGGCGCGGGCAAATCTACCATGCTGAATGCCATTGCAGGCGCATGGTTTGTGGATGAAGGAAAGATTCTGATCGACGGCGTCGATGTGACCAGACTTCCGGAACACAAAAGGG
>CAMWWF010000412.1 GCA_947177885.1 uncultured Lachnospiraceae bacterium | reverse complement strand
TCCCAGAACGGGGCTGGGCAGATGGAGGCAGTTTTCCATTTCCAACTACCAGCTCATGGAGAAGCTGTTGGAAGCATGCCGTGTGATGACAACGGATGAGATCCTGGCGCTTCCCGATGTGCAGGAAAGGATCGAGGTCTATAATGAACAGACGGAAAAATTCAAAGAGATGGTGCAGAATCATACCCGGGTGGAGGGAAATGTGATCCTGTCGGACCTGAGAGGTGTAGATCCCATCTATACCGGCAATCGCTTTATGATCTACAGTATGTACCCGGAGCAGAATATCTCCGCATGGATCGTCAGCGGACGCGGCGGAAGGGGATGTTCGGCCGCTGTGGGATACAGCATATTGAACCGTACCTCCAATGTGGATGTAGGTAAGCTGATGCTGAAATACAACGGCGGAGGACACAGGAAAGTAGGCACCTGTCAGTTCACCGACGAGGAGATGGAGACAAAGCTGCCTGAGATGCTGGCAGAGTTATGCGCAATGTCGAATCAGCAGTGACAGTATAAGAGGAGGCTCACATAACAAAGAATGTGAGCCTCCTTTTTTTGTGTCTGCCTTTTTAATCCTGCCGCCGGTCCACTCATGCCACATACAGATACATAAATATGAAATGACAGATACTTCCTCCCATCACAAACAGATGGAACACCTCATGCGATCCGAACGCCTTGTGCCTTGCATTAAAAACGGGAAGCTTCAGGGCATAGATCACACCACCTGCAGTATAGATCAGCCCGCCCGCCAGCAGCCACAGAAAAGCGGCGGTGGAGAGTGTGTGGAGGAGCTGTCCGAAGGCAAGGACACAGACCCAGCCCATAGCAATATAAAGGACGGATGAAAACCATTTGGGACAGGTGATCCAACAGGCCTTGACCGCCATGCCTCCAAGCGCGATCCCCCAGACAAGCGCCAGAAGCTTATAACCCACATCACCGCCCAGCACCACCAGACAAACCGGGGTATAGGATCCTGCGATCAATACAAAGATCATCATATGATCCAGTTTTTGGAAAAAGCGCAGGCTTTTCCCGGCCAGATTCACGGAATGATACATGGCGCTGGCACCGTAGAGCAGTATCATGCTTGTAATAAATATAGCCATTGCCGTAAAACTGCGCCCGCCGGATGTGATTCCGGCCTTTGTCAAAAGCGGCACTGCCGCAAAGACGGCCAACATCATACCTATGAAATGAGTGATGGCACTTCCCGGCTCCCTGATTGTGATCTGCATAATTTCCTCCGTTCTGAATACCATAAACAGCCTCTGCGGGCTGTTTAGCATATCTCATATCTGTTTATCAATATTATTACACGTAGTTTTAAGAACTATGTATTATAATAGAGATATTACATCAGAACTGCAGAAATGTCAATCCCAATCCTTTTTATTATTGCCTTAATTGTTACGGTTCAGACTTCTGCTGAACAATTATTTTTCTTTCTCCCTGTTTTGAGAAATCATATCTTTGATTGCATTGTTATATATTTCCATCCGTTCGATCACTCTGTCTTCTGGTGACATTTCATAATCATCTAAGTCAGGAACTCTTACTGTGAGACCAAGTATTTGGCAAATAATATCAACCTGCCATAATTCAAGGGGAATTTCTTTCATTTGTCCATTCACGCTATGAAGCGTTAATCCAACACTTTCAATCACTTTTTCCATATTACATTTACCCGTTTGCCTGTTTATAATTTTACTTATAGCTACACACACATTTCACCGGCAACAATAAAGCGAACCGGAGCTTCTTATATGGTTTCCGGAAAAATTTCCATATTACCGCTTTATAACGAATCTCTTACAGGAATGCGCAGAAGCATTTTCGTCCCCTTACCTTCCTCGCTTTCCGCCTGTACTTCAATCCCCAAATGTTCAAAAATACGGCGGCACAGATACAGACCGATTCCGGTGGATCTCTCCTCCATACGACCATTATAACCGGTAAATCCTCTCTCGAATATGCGGGGCAGATCCTCCGGGCGTATACCGATCCCCGTGTCCTCCACACAGAGAACGACACTATCCTCTTCCTCCTGCGCCCGGATAGTGACACATCCATGATTTGTATACTTGACGCTGTTGGAAATGATCTGTCCGATACAGAAACCGAACCATTTTTCATCCGTCAGTACCTTCATGCGCATTTCCTGCAATTCCAGGCTGAGACCCTTATTGATAAAAAGTACCGAATATCTTTTCACCGTCTGCCTCAGCATATCATACAGGCTGCATTCCTCCAACACCAGATCGGAGGAAAGACTCTCCAAACGCTGAAAGGTAAGCACCATATCCACATACTCTTCAATCTTAAACAGCTCTTCCCTTATAAAGAAACTGTTTTTGTCCCGCTCCTCACAGTTCTCCAACAGCAGCCTCATGGCAGAAATGGGTGTCTTGATCTGATGAGTCCACATCAGATAATAGTCATTGCAGTCAGCGGCCTTCGCCTCTATTTTCCCCCGCTCGGTCTGCTGCATGCAGCTGACTGTTTCCAGAAGTACTACCAGCTCCTCCCAGATCGTGTCGGCTCCATCTCTCAGATTTTCCGTCCAAAGCTCCCCCGATTGCTCATAGTGCCGCATTGCCGCTTCCAGTCTCCGGCAGCGTACCACATAGACGATTCCCTGCCGGATACCTGCGGTTCCCCAAAGCGCCAGTGTCAACACTGCAGCATACAGTAGCCTGCGGAAGTTTTCAATATGATAAAGTCCTCCTACCGCCAGAAACAGAAACACTGTGCCAAAGTACAGCGCCACTGTCATTCTTTTTTCTCTGAAAAAGCGAATCCAATATCTCACTGTAACCTCCATATGGACCCGGCAGATCCCCGAAAGCTCTTCGCACCTGATTTTGTGCAGAGATCATTCTCCGATCATATACCCCAGGCCTTTTCTGGTGTGTATGTACTGCGCAGCCTGCACACTCTCCATCTTCTTACGCAGTCTGGTCATGTTCACCGTCAGTGTGTTGTCATCCACAAAACAGTCATTATCCCACAACCGCTTCATGATAGCCTCTCTGGACACGGGTTTCCCGCCATTTTCCAACAGTATCTGCAGTATCCTGAACTCATTCTTCGTCAATTCCAGCTTCTGACCATTGAATAAGAGAGAAGCATCCGACAGGTCCAGGATCAGCCCTTTATATTCACACACATCCGTCTGATTCCGAAATGTATAAGTCCTCCGGA
>CAMWWF010000411.1 GCA_947177885.1 uncultured Lachnospiraceae bacterium | reverse complement strand
GTCGTGATCGTCCTCTGCAATCAATAATCTCATAAAAACCTCCATTCCGGAGCGTTCTCGCGACGGAGCGACGCAAATTTTAAATTTGCGTCTGCCATCCAACAAATTTGTGACGCTCCGGCAAAAATTTGCGTGTGAAAAATCAGTGTGAATTTTCGCACTAACATTCAGCCATGGGGATGATGAAATGTCAAACGAATTCCGCCGTGGAAGACGTGCGGCGACTGAATTTTGAGTGTAGTATATCACAGAAGACCAATTTGGAAAAGGGGCGTGCTTTACACAAATTATTCACAATCGATTTAGGTTGCATTTAGGTTGGGGTGCTATAATGCGTTTGTCAGGTGATCAGGAACAAAGAGATTCCGGGAGTCTATAAGGTAAAAAACGGAGGCAAGGAATGGACACACAGATGGTATTTAAGCGATATGAAATGAAATATCTGCTGAACAGGAAACAGAAGGAGGGAGTGCTCCGGGCGATGGAGCCTTATATGGAAACGGATAGTTACGGAAGGAGCACGATCCGCAATATTTATTACGATACCGATAATTACCGGCTGGTCCGCACCTCGATGGAAAAGCCCGTATACAAGGAGAAGCTGCGGGTCAGAAGCTACAGTGCGGTATCTCCTGAGGATAAGGTGTTTGTGGAATTGAAGAAGAAGTATGAGTCGGTGGTCTATAAGCGCAGGATCTCCATTGTGGAAGGGTGTGCTGCGGAATATCTGGCGGGAGCGGCTCCTGCGCCTGTTCATACGCATATTACCGAGGAAATCGACTATTTCCTGCAGTTCTACCGGACATTGAAGCCCAGAGTATTCTTATCCTATGAGAGGGAAGCTTTTCTTACAAAGGAGCCAGGTGAATTCCGGGTAACCTTTGACGAGAATATCCTGTTCCGTGAGGAAGACTTGTCCCTGGGCAGCGGAGTGTACGGGGAAGCGCTTCTGGAGCCGGGGCAGACTCTGATGGAGGTCAAGACACCGGGAGGGATACCGTTGTGGATGGTAAGGGCTCTCACGGAAGAAAAGATTCATAAGACATCCTTTTCAAAATATGGAAACGCTTATCGGACAATATTTATGAGAGAGAGAGGAGAAGCTGTTTATGCTTAACAATATGTTTCAGGGGATATTTGATTCCCAGTCGGTCACTGTGATCCCGGTTTCCCATTTCCTGCTGTGTCTTGGGGTGGCGTTGGGAATCGGGCTGTTGCTTGCAGGTGTATATACTTACAGGAACCGTTACACGAAAAGCTTTCTGGTGACTCTGGCCATGCTTCCCGCGGTGGTGTGTGTGGTGATCATGATGGTCAACGGGAATGTGGGAACCGGTGTGGCGGTTGCGGGGACCTTCAGCCTGGTCCGCTTCCGGTCCGTTCCCGGTACGGCAAAGGAAATAGGCGCTATTTTCCTGGCAATGTGCACGGGGCTGATAGCGGGTATGGGATATCTGGGGTTTGCTGTGCTGTTTGCGGTGATCCTGAGTGCGGTCACCATTCTGTATAACAGTTTTGACTTTGGCAGTCAAAGGAAAGGGGCATTGTATAAGGTATTGCATATAATGATCCCCGAAGACCTTGATTATACGGGGGTTTTTGACGAAATATTGGATGAGTATACTTCATCGCATGAGTTGGAACAGGTGAAGACGGCGAATATGGGGAGTCTGTTCAAACTGACCTATAATATTATTTTGAAGAATACGGAAGCGGAGAAGGAGATGATAGACAAGCTCCGCTGTCGGAATGGTAATCTGGAGATTTCCGTTTCCCGCAGGGAGACAGTCAGCTGTGAACTTTAGAGCGTGTTTTTCGGAAAAGTTACGGAAATTTTATGGAGGAAGGGTATATGAATATCAATTTTTTTCGACATAAAAAAATGGCAGTGCGGTTTTGCTCTGCAGTAATGATCGGAGGTCTGCTGACGGCTTCCATGGCAGGCTGCGGCAGTCAGAACAGGGCGGAGGACGTATCGGACTCTCTTGCAGAGGCAGGGGAGGGTGGCGTTATGACCGGCGGCACCGGAGCCACTGCCTCTGCAACGGGAGACGGGCAGGGGACTTATACTTCCGCGGGAGGGCTTGAGGCTTCGGAAATGTTTACGGATAGGGATCTGAGCGGTGAGTATGACGCGGCGGAGGAGATCACTCTTTCCGGGAAGGATGTGATCATCACTGAGGAAGGAGTATATCTTCTGAGCGGTACTTTGAAAGACGGCATGATCATCGTAGATGCGGATAAGAGCGCCAAGGTACAGCTGGTGTTTGACGGCGTGGAGATCAATAATGAGGCAGATGCGGCAATCTATGTGAAGCAGGCGGATAAGGTGTTTGTCACATTGGCGGAAGGCTCGGAGAACCGTCTGGCAAGCAGCGGATATACGCCCATTGACGGCAACAATATTGACGGGGTGATCTACGCAAAGAGCGATCTGGTCATCAACGGTGCGGGAAGTCTCACTGTCAATGCCGCGGAAGGACACGGGATTGTTTCCAAGGACGATCTGAAATTAACAGGCGGCACGATCAGTGTGACCGCGGAAAAGCAGGGATTATCCGGCAAGGACAGCGTGCGGATCGGCGGTGGGACTATACAGATCACATCGGGAAAAGACGGCATTCATGCGGAAAATGATGAGGATGCGGACAAGGGATTCGTATATATCGGGGGCGGTACGGTACAGATCGTCTCGGAGGGCGACGGAATCAGCGCCGGGAGTGTGGTTCAGACGGACGGAGGTACAGTGAACATCATTGCGGGAGGCGGCAGCGGTAACAGGACAGTTGCCGTGGATGAAAATGGAGATGCCGTCAGTACCAAGGGAATCAAGGCTTCCGCGGAGCTGGTGATCAACCAGGCGGCAATTTCCATTGATTCCCAGGATGATGCCGTTCATTCGAATCTGAATGTGACCATAAACGGCGGAGAGCTGTCTCTTGCTACAGGGGATGACGGGATTCACGCGGACGGGACAGCGGAGATCACCGGAGGAAGTATCACTATTTCCGAATGCTACGAGGGAATCGAGGGAAATAGGGTGGAAATATCCGGTGGAACGATTCGCCTGCGTGCATCCGATGACGGAGTGAATGCGGCAGGAGGGAATGACCAAAGCGGCTTCGGAGGTATGTTTGGCGGAGGCGAAAGATTTGGAAATGCGGGAGACGGAAGCTTTTTTTCATGACAGGGATGTGGATTTTGAGTTTATCTTTGTGGATGAC
>CAMWWF010000410.1 GCA_947177885.1 uncultured Lachnospiraceae bacterium | reverse complement strand
GGTCAAAAGCTACCGTTTTAATATCCGTTAAGTATCTGAGTATCTTTCCCAGTGTAATGTCCAGATTTTCCCCGCTTTCCGGAGGGATCCTTGCCTCATATCTGGAAAATATATTCGTCACTTTGCTCGCGTCACCTGTTTTTTTCAGAAACTCCTTTTCCACATACGAACTGTTTTTCTCCAGCCTGTTTTTTACCCAGTCTTTAACCGCCCGTATCATTTCTTCCTGTTTCACGCTTTATGCTCCTTTCCCTGACTATACGCAGAATCCTACAGCCACGCCATAACTGGTACTGCTTGCAGATGCATTATGGCTTCCGGCTGAAACAGATCCGCTACTGCTTACCTGCTTAAATGATGTCGTATTTCCCGCATATGCCGACCGCAACCAATAGTATGTTGCGCTTCCGCCTTTGCCTTTATGTTTCTCCCGCGATGCATAGCTGTCAAATGCGGGATATGCGCTTCCCTCCTGACTGTACGGCGCACTGAGACCTGTTGCTCCCATCTCCGATAGAGAGAACAGCCACACGTCATCCGCCGTTGTCTCAACCGCTGTACTCTTATTCCCTGTCGACGTGTTTTTACTGACCTGCTTAATCCCCGCTTTCAGTTCCTCCGGCAAAACATCGTAGAAGTGCTCCCTGATATGAACCGTCCGCATTTCCGACTCCTTCCACCCGCCGGCATTTGTATTTGTTGGATTCATTCTGTATGCCTGTGTCAGACAATCTTGCATCCCGAAAGTGATTCCCGCCGTTTTGGATTCGTCCGCAGTCAGGATGTCGTGATGAAATCCCACGATCTCTGCCTCGATCTTTTCTCCTGTCGCAAGCTCAATTTCCTTCGTGTCGTGAAGCCTGAATCTGCCGTCCGCCCTGTCCTCTTCCACGATATGAATAATCTGCTCCCACGAAAGTTCATTCAATGTCTTAAAACGGTAGCCAAGCTGCACAACAAGCCCTGACCCCTCTTCCACAACCAGTCCCTCTGCTTCGGGTGATATGTACTCCTCCAGTCCCGCAACACGGACGCTGTGTTCCATACCGCAGTAGACATCGAAGGACAAATATCCGCCTTCATACTCTTTTGTAATTTCCTGCCCTGTCACTTCGTTATACAGTGTCACTTTCTTTCCTACTGCACTTTCGTCTCCATGCAATACTTCGATATTAACCGAAATTTGTCCGGTTCCCGCGAGTATCGCCATTGTCTCATCATACGACATGGTGAGACTGTTGATTGCTGAGACAAGGTCTGCCTTCTCTTTTGTTTCGAGGTTGTTAAGGTTTCCGATCTGCTCCTGCAGGCTCACCGCCGCATTTTCTGTAAGCTGCTCACGCAGATTGTTAAACCAGTCGATGATTTCTTCCTGCCAGCCTTTTGTCTCTCCGAGAAGCCACGACTCCCACCGGTTTATAAAGTCTTCCACCCAGGCTGTAAAATTGTCAGTCTCTTTTTGCTGCCAGTCGTCGGTCTGCTTTTCCTCCTCAGCCTGCCACGCTTCGACCTCTTCCTTCTTATCCTGCTGCCACCCCTGAAACTGCTGGTACGAATGATCAGACTTTGCTACAAACTCATTGTAAAAGGAATTGAGCTGGGCGAAGAACGGCTGCGTGTCCAATTCCCAAAACGGGAATGCAATGCCACATAATTCAGTGCTTAATCTGGTATCAGTGATATTTGCCTGCACAATTTTTATTGATCCGGCCACCACTCTCACATCGGCAACAACGTAATCCAAATGTTCCGAATTTCTACGGCATTGCGGCGCCACAGGTTTATAAGAATATTCTCCCTCTCTCACAATTGCATGTATCTCCCGCTCTGCCGCATCCAGTGTAATCGAAATCCTGTCAATCCGGTCCAGAACACCGTCTGCTGCCGTATGGTGAAATATCATATCTTCCATAAGTTCATACCGGTATCCGTCAATCATCAGATTGCCCTTTTTTAATGTTGTGGTCATATCGTCATTCGCCACCATCTGTAAGCTCTCCGCAATATTGCCTCCATCTGCAATAATTCCCGAAGTAATAAACGCACGAAAATATCTGGCGAAATCATCTGCTATGTACTCCCTGTCAAATCCTCCTTCGCATGGTTCCGCGTCAAATGGAAATGCGTACTCTGTCGCTTCCATAGCCATAACGTCTCTCCTTTCATTTGATCGCTGCCTTAATCAGGTCGGTTATCATTGGCTGCGAATTTCCGAATGTAAAATAAACTTCCTGTTCATCCTTTGACAAATGCTTTTCAATCATTTTGATCTGGGTATCTATGCGTATGCCCCATTTCCTGTCATTACATGTTACCAGATCACCCAATGTACATTTTTCCGCCTTATCCTGCCTGACCTTCGATGTAAATGATTCTACAAGATAATAGTCTTTCAGCTTTTCATTTCCCTTCTGCCGGAGCTGATTCCTGTAAATTTCCCCTGTCTGCCCTTCATCCTTTAAAAAGGCGGCACTGTAGGACATTTCATATCTGTCTATCCCTGATGCCTCGCCCACAGTCTCTGTAACCCTGTTCTCATCCTCCCCGGCCCCGCATACAAGACAGATATTCCTGAAATTACTGTCATCCTCATAGTATTCCTGCGTATATACATTACGGAACTCCCTGTTAAAGATACACGGCTGCATCGTCCCAAGTGTTCTGTCTGCCCCTTTTATTACCTCAAAGTAAAATACCTTTTCCAGCAGATCCAGCCGCAGCCTGTAACCGAGTCCTGCTGCCGCTGCGATATCAGTAAGCGTTTCCTGCAGATTTGAATAGGTCACCTGTTTTTCTATGTAATCTTCTATTCCACACGGCTCCCCCAGTCTGATCCGTGGTATTTTCCGCTTTGGATCGTCCGGATCGGTAACCTGTTTTTTAACCAGTTCACGCATTACCGCCTCAGACGTCCCGGACAGGATCATCTTTTCCCACACAATCCTCCTGTTCAGGTAGATACCTGCCATATTTCCTTTAATCCTGATCTTTGTGCGTCCCTGCTTATCCAGCTTTATGTGCTTATAGCTGATTACTCCAGCCTGCATCTCGTCCTTCTTATAGATGATGTTCGTCCTCTGTAAAATACTGTTGTTCCTGTCTGTAAAGAGAAACTCTGCCTCAAACTTTCCCGGTTCAGCCAGCATATCCCGCCATATGATCGCCTCGTATCCTGACAGGACTCCCACCAGATTCAATTCTTTATCCAGAACATACATTTCCACAATCTATACC
>CAMWWF010000409.1 GCA_947177885.1 uncultured Lachnospiraceae bacterium | reverse complement strand
GCATCGGAATATGAGGCGGCTCAGATCGAGGGCGCCACTGCATGGGAGTGTTTCTGGAAGATAACCTGGGTAAGAATCTCTCCCATCACTCTGGTGGTCGTGGTATACTCGCTCATCGACTCGTTTACGAACGTGTCGAATGAGATGATTAAATTTGTCTATGAGGAATATTCACTGCGGGGTAATTTGGGAGGGAGCTCGGCGCTGGGGCTGTCCTATTGTATGGTAGCTTTTATGATCATAATTCTGATCTACGCTGTCACATCCAGACATATTTTCTATGTAAATGAGAATTGACCCTTGCGATTTGCTTTACGGCAATCAGGAAAGAGAGGATTGGAATGAGCGCAGATGCGATTATAAGAAAAAGAAGGATGAGCAGGGACAAATTACATGTGAGCAGGCCGATTACAAAGCATTTCCGAAAAAAGGAAGTATATGGTCTGGCCCGCAAAGTGTGGGGACTGTGCAGGTTTTTGCTGATATTCGGTCTGGGATTTGTCATTTTGTATCCGTTGCTGCAGATCATGTCCAAGGTGTTTATGCCCACGGAGCAGTATCAGGATTTAAGCGTTATCTGGATTCCGAAGTCCCTGACGCTGAGCAACGTGGCCAATGCCCTGAAGTACATGAACTTCTGGAAATCGTTGAGCAATACGCTGATATTGTGTTTAAGCTGTGCGGGCATACAGATTGCGGTATGCTCCCTCACAGGCTATGGATTTGCCAGATTTCGGTTTCCGTTCAGGGAACCGCTGTTTCTCATGGTGATACTTACTATTATAGTGCCCAGCCAGATTATTTTTCTGCCGTCTTTTGTACAGTACCGTTTCTTTGACTTTTTCGGAATCAGCAGGCTTCTTGGCAGGATGGCAGGAAGAAGCTATACGGATTTTACAATTAATCTGATTGATACTCTGTGGTCATTTTGGATGCCCTCGTTGTTTGGGGTAGGCTTATGTTCGGGAATATTTATTTATCTGTTCCGCCAGTGTTTCCGCAATATTCCCAGAGAGCTGGAAGAGGCGGCGAAAATCGACGGCTGTGGAAGGATGAAGACGTATTTGAGGATTATGCTCCCCAATGCAAGGGCTTCTATATTGACGGTGTTTCTGTTCTCGTTTGTCTGGCATTGGAAGGAATATACCCTGAGCAGGACGTTTTTTCCTCAGAATCATCAGCCTCTTGCAGTAATGCTGAAGCTTGCCGTCGATAACATGATCAATGATGTGGCTACCAGAACGAATCTGCCGTTTCAGATGGGGGTTACATATGCGTCCGTGATGCTGTATATTCTGCCGGTGCTTATCATTTATATTTTTACTCAGCGCTGGTTCGTAGAGGGCGTTGAAAACTCGGGAATTAAAGGATAGAGATCGCTGCGTTTCTCATGGCTGGATTTTATTGGTCCGAAATTAGTTCATATGGGCCTGTAAAATAAAAGTTTTACTATTCACAACACATTTTTAAAGGAGGTTTTACAATGAAAAAGAAAGCATTATTGAGTACTGTGCTGGCAGCTGCAATGGTTACCGGACTGCTTGCCGGGTGCGGCGAGACATCCGGAGAGTCCAGCAGCAATGAAAGCTCCGGCCAGTCTGAGGTATCTCAGGACGTGTCTGATTCCACTCCGGACTCGCAGCCTGAGGACAGTGCGGAAGCGTCAGAGAACGGGAGTGAGAGCGGGGACGTGCCTGCTTATCAGAGTCTGTTGGAGATCGATACTCTGGAGAATCCCTATGTGGTGTTCGATCACTACTGGAACCCTGATGACTTTGAGAAAGCCGCCATCGAGCGCTATGAAGCAAAGTACGGAGAGGGGACCGTTACCACCAACGCTATCGGCTGGAACAAGGGAATTGAGACAATGCAGGCCAATTTGGCTGCCAATGCGGTGTCTGATCTGATTTTTACGGAGGGCAATGCCTGCTTCCCCGGATATGTGACAAAGAATTATTTTCAGCCCATTACCCAGTATATTCAGCAGGATCTGGGCAGCAGCTTTATGGATGAAGCTTCCATGAACAATTTCCTGTACTGCGACGAGTACTATGTATTTACAAATAACGCAAGAACCAAGCCTTATTTGGTGGCATATTATATTCCTCTGTTTGAGGACAATGGACTTGAGACTCCCGGTGAGCTTTATGCCAAGGGAGAATGGACATGGGACAAATTCATTGAGTATTGCGATGTTTTGACTGCGGATACGGATGGTGACGGAACCATCGATCAGTGGGGACTGGGGCCCCGGTACAAGCTTGGAAACTTTGCATATGCTGCCGGGATCATGAGCATCGAGGAGATTGGCAATGGCTTCCTGAAGTCAAACTGGGAAGATGAGAATATGCTGAAGTATTTTGAGTTTGTTACAAGCCTTGAATCGATTCAGGCACGGGCAGAGAGCAACGACGGATGGCTCGGCACAGGAGCAATGTATATTGAGACGGTAGCATGGGAGATGGCAAATATAGCTGAGGATGGAACCGTAAGCAATAACGAGGATGTAAGTTTTGTTCCCCTTCCTACAATAGATGGTTCCATGGCCAGAACTCCTGTGTGGGATAACGGCTATGCGATTCCCAACGGCGCAAGGAATCCTCTTGGAGGCGCCGTTCTGGCGGCAATGATTTTGGATGAATATTCAAAAGGATTAAGGGCGCAGCAGGAGCAGTATCTGACGGAGGATGAGCTTACGCTGTATTATGACTGTATGGCAAACAGTGTTGCTCAGAGGAAAAACAGCGACCTTTATGAAGGTATAACCATGGATTACGGCGAGGAAGAGGCGAAGCAGGGAACACCTGCAGCCACTATTGTGGATACTTATAAAGACGTGGTGAAAAACGAGGTCAAAGCATACAACGATAAGCTTGTAGAGAAGATGCAGAAGTAAGCTCCCTGTCTTGCATAGGCAGCAACTGTTGGTAGAATAAGGCGAATTGCAAAATCAATCGTTATCAGACCGGCTCCCCAAAGGAACAAAATATAGGCCAGAAGGAATGCTATATTTTTACCTGACGGAGCCGGTCAAAATTATTTTATAAGAAAGTAATTGAAATGATGGAGAAGAGAGCGGAAATGAGTTCAAATTGTCTGACAATCAAAACAGATCAAAAGGGAAAAAGGATAGGTGATTTGTTTGGTATCTTTTTTGAAGATATCAACCATGCGGCTGACGGCGGACTGTATGGGGAAATGGTGCAGAATCGGTCTTTTGAATATGCAAAGATTGACAA
>CAMWWF010000408.1 GCA_947177885.1 uncultured Lachnospiraceae bacterium | reverse complement strand
CCCAGGGGCTGAAGGATAAGAAGATATTTGCGCTGGATATGGGAGCGCTGGTGGCAGGGGCCAAATACAGGGGCGAGTTTGAAGAGCGCCTGAAAGCCGTACTGGAGGATGTGAAGAACAGTGACGGACAGATCATTCTGTTCATTGACGAGCTCCACACCATTGTGGGGGCGGGCAAATCAGACGGCGCACTGGACGCGGGGAATATGTTAAAGCCCATGCTGGCCAGGGGCGAACTGCACTGTATCGGCGCCACCACTCTGGACGAGTACAGACAGTAT
Source organism: uncultured Lachnospiraceae bacterium (assembly GCA_947177885.1). The sequence goes on along the minus strand of CAMWWF010000408.1, from coordinate 2,969 downwards.
ATTGAGAAGGATCCCGCCCTGGAGCGCCGGTTCCAGCCGGTGATGGTGGAAGAGCCTACGGTGGAGGATACCATTTCCATTTTGCGGGGCTTGAAGGAGCGGTATGAGGTCTATCATGGCGTGAAGATCATGGACAATGCACTGGTCAGTGCGGCAGTGCTTTCCAACCGCTACATTTCCGACCGATACCTGCCGGACAAGGCTATCGACCTGGTGGACGAGGCCTGCGCGCTGATCAAGACGGAGCTGGACAGCATGCCCACGGAGCTGGATGAACTGCAGCGGAGGATTATGCAGATGGAGATCGAGGAGGCGGCTCTGAAAAAGGAGGATGACCGTCTCAGCGTGGAGAGGCTTGCAAGCCTGCAGAAGGAGCTGGCGGAGTATAAGGATGACTTCGCAGCGAAGAAGGCCCAGTGGGATAATGAGAAAGCGTCCGTGGACAGACTTTCCAGACTGAGGGAAGAGATCGACAGTGTGGGCAGCGAGATCCAGATCGCCCAGAGGGAGGGAAATCTGGAGAAGGCGGCGGAACTGAGCTACGGCAGGCTGCCGGCGCTGAAAAAGCAGCTGGAGCAGGAGGAAGAACGGATCGGGGATTCGGAGCTGTCTCTGGTCCATGAAAAGGTTTCCGATGAGGAGATCGCAAGGATCATTTCCCGGTGGACGGGCATTCCTGTGGCCAAGCTGACGGAGAGCGAGCGGAATAAGACGCTGCATCTGGATGAAGAGCTTCATAAGCGGGTGATCGGGCAGGAGGAAGGCGTCACCAAGGTATCGGAGGCGATTATCCGTTCCAAGGCGGGGATCAAGGATCCCACAAAGCCCATCGGCTCCTTCCTGTTCCTGGGGCCTACCGGCGTGGGTAAGACAGAGCTGGCGAAGACGCTGGCAGCCGCTCTGTTTGATGACGAGAACAACATGGTCCGCATTGACATGAGCGAGTATATGGAGAAATATTCGGTTTCCAGACTGATCGGAGCGCCTCCCGGATACGTGGGATATGAGGAGGGCGGCCAGCTGACGGAAGCGGTCCGTAGAAAGCATTACTGTGTTGTACTCTTCGATGAAATAGAGAAAGCGCATCCGGATGTATTTAATGTGCTGCTGCAGGTTCTGGACGACGGACGCATCACAGATTCCCAGGGCAGAACGGTGGATTTTAAGAATACCATATTGATCATGACCTCCAATATCGGGGCGGGTTACCTTCTGGATGGCATTCAGGAGGACGGTTCCATCAGCGAAGAGGCGGAAAAGCTGGTGATGAATGACCTGCGGGGGCATTTCCGTCCGGAATTCCTGAACCGGCTGGATGAGACGATTCTGTTTAAACCGCTGACAAAGGACAATATTGGCGGTATCGTAGACCTGATCATTGCGGATCTGAACAGACGTCTCTCCGACAGGGAACTTTGGCTGGAGCTGACGGAGGATGCGGAGCGTCACATTATTGACAATGCCTATGATCCCGTTTACGGAGCCCGCCCTCTGAAAAGGTACATTCAGAAGTATGTGGAGACACTGACGGCAAAGCTGATCCTGTCAGACGGTGTGCGGTCGGGAGATACTGTCCTGATCGATGTGGAAAACGGGGAACTGTGCGCAAAGGTAAAGGCATGAATGATCTGAAATTCTACCCATCGATCATCGCGGATTGATCGATATACGGAAGGCTGTCTGCACCGGATACGGAGTGCGGCAGCCTTTTTGCGTCTTGTAAAACTGTATTTTATCAGATACAATAGGCTGAGAGATGATCCTGCCATCTGCATGCCCCACTTTGCAGTATATTTGGATCGGATTCAGGCTGTATAGCCTGCCGTGCGCCATTCATTTGGCCGATCAACAGCAGGATGATCTGATCTCCCGCCAAGTGTGCCGCACATCTGTCAGAAAGCAATTATCAAATACGTTCCGGAGGGAGTCGGAAGAGAAAGGAATGGATATGATACCCAAAGATCCGGTAATGTTGTTAAGTTTTGTAAATCTGAAGCTCAGGGACTTCTATGGGAGTCTGGAGGCGCTCTGTGAGGATCTTGCCATAGACAGGCAGGAGTTGACGGAAAAGCTGGCATCCATAGATTATCATTATGATGAGGAGAGGAACCGCTTTGTGTAGAGTATTGAAAAAGGGACTGCGGTGTCAGATCTGTACCGGCTGCGGATTGTGCCCCGGAGTGACATGGGAGAATGGCGGTTTCGGCGGCCCGCGCGCCGAAGCAATGCGTGAGGACGGAGAGCCGGTGGGTCTGCGCGCCGAAGCAATGCGTGAGGATGGGGAGTCGGTGGGTCTGCACACCGAAGTGGCACGGAAGGACAGCGGTTCAGGCAGGCTGCAGGTGTTGACGGAGGATGCCCTCAGGGGAGCGCGGATTCCCTTTGCGCGCAGCGGGAAGAGGCTGGCGGTGGCGGATATAGGCACCACCACCATCGCCATGCTGTTGTATGGATCGGACGGAAGCGTGGCGGACCGCTTTGTCGAAGTGAATCCGCAGACGGCATACGGAGCGGATGTGCTGTCCAGGATCAGGGCGGCGGAGAAGCCTTCTGCCGCGGCAGCAATGCGGGAGTCGGTCAGAAGTGTGCTGGGAAAGGGATTGAAAAGGTTCCGGAAAAAGCTGTCAGCAGGGGAAGAGCTGTGCCTGGTGATCGCAGCCAACACCACCATGACCTACCTGCTTATGGGGTGGGATACCGCCGAGCTGGGACATGCGCCATTTCGGGCATCCGGACTTTCCGGGGCGGAGACGGAAATAGACGGTGTCAGCAGCTTTGTGCTGCCCGGATTTTCCGCTTTTGTGGGCGGTGATATTCTGACAGGCTGCTGCGCCTGCGGAATGACTGACCGGAAAGAGATCACATTGCTCATTGATCTGGGAACCAACGGGGAGTTATTGTTGGGAAACTGTGATCGGAGGATTGCCTGTGCCACAGCCGCGGGGCCGGCGTTTGAAGGGGGGGCCAAC
>CAMWWF010000407.1 GCA_947177885.1 uncultured Lachnospiraceae bacterium | reverse complement strand
CGCCATGTCCACATTGGCACCGGAGGAATATGCATTATACATATCATCCAGAAAATCGGATGAGGCAAACCAGACAATTTTTCCATCATTACTGCTCTCTATGGAAACTGCCACGTCAAACGGTCCGTCGATATCGCCCTCTTCCTTGTCATACGTAGACAGATCATAACCGGCAATTTTGCTGAAGGAATCATATGACGTGGTGAGCAGCTTTGTCACATTTGCGTTATCGGAGGAACCATTTACCACCAACCCTCTGGATGTGGGCATGATCGGATAATAGTTCTCTTCTATCAGGGAATTCGTTATGGCATGGCTGGACATATCGGGCAGGAGAATATAGGGATGCTGGAACGCATAGTGCATCCGCTCCGCCTCCACGACAATGCCCTCCTGTGCCTCCACCCCGTAATCCGAAAGCAGGCTGTACAGATTTTCCAGCCCATCATCTTTTGCGGGACCAGCCATGACCAAAAGCTTTCCGCCCCCTGTCGCATAATCTGCCAGCATATCCTTCTCCTCTTCGGAAATATCGCTGGACGGACTGTATATGACGATGCAGTCGGCATCCTCCGGAATGGTGTCGACAGTCAGCAGGGAAAGCTGCGATACCTCCATGTTTTCTTTTCCCAGCTGTTCCCTGAACGCAGAAGGAAGCTCCATTTCGCCATGCCCTTCCAGAACATATACTTGTGGAAGATCCTCACTGACCACATAATCTATTGCAGAAGTGATCGCCCCTTCACCGTCAAAGGATGTGGTATAGGTGTAAGAATACATGTTCTCCGTTTCCACAAGGTAAATATCACTATAGCTTATGAACCGGCTGCGCTCCCCGCATTCCACAATCAGGCTGTTGTTCTGAACAGTCTGGTCTGTGTACTGCTGCGCAAATGTGGGAAATACATCTGGATTCTTTTTCACGACTTCAATGTGTTCCGAAAGGCTATCATACTTATTCAGCAGATTTTCAATGACAGCATCTTCCTGATCCGCCTGTACCACCCAGTAGATGGTCACATCTTTCTCCAATGCATTTACCACCACTTTTGTATTGCTGGTGATGGAGTAGAGCTTCGTAGCGCTGATATCATATTGGGTCGATGCGGCAGGCAGCGCAGAAACAAAAATATTCACCGCAACCAAAACAGCCAGCACCACAACGGTAATCATCAGAGAATAGGAACCGCCGCGAAACGCATTTCCGTTTCTCTGCTCCCGTCCGGGAAATTTCAGAACCTCCGTTTTGTTCATCAGTTATACCTCCTTTTCTCCATGGACTGCACCGACAGGAACAGGAAAAAAACGGCAGCCGTACTATAATACACCATAGATGTCAGATCAAAGATCCCGTTCACAAAACCGTAAAAGCGCTCAAACAAGGACAGTTTTGCCATAATGCCCGGCACAAACCCTTCAAATTTTGCCGCATCCACAACGTAAGTGATGACCACTGCGGCAATCAGGACAAAGCTGACGATATAGGCAAAGCTGTTATTTTTTGTCAAATGCCGTATCACTGCCCCCAGAATAAGGACGAGCACACACAGAACAACCGCGGAGCCCTCTGCCGTGGAAGATACAAATTCCGAAAGCCGGACGCTGTAATAATTCAGCAGAATAACCGCAATGCCGATACCTGCGGCAAAGCCCTGATTGTCCGTCAGAGAGGAAATAAACACTCCCAGAGCAATCAGAGCAGCCCCCATGATAAAGAATGCCAGAATCGATCCATAGGATGTCAGCAGACAGACATCGCCATACTGTGAAAAGATCAACGGATACAGACTGATCAGGCACAGCGGAATCAGGTATACTGTCAGCAGCGCCAGATATTTTCCGATAATTATCTGTGTCGTGGTGATGGGGAGCGCATACAGGAGCTGATCGGTCCTTTGCTTTTTTTCCTCTGCGATCACGCGCATGGTTAAAATCGGTACAATAACTACAAAGACAAGGCACCCAAAACTTAAGACAAACTCAAAGTTGCTGACCGCCGCCTGTATGTTATACAGCATTGCGCCAATTCCCACAAAAGCCAGCAGGAAAGCTCCAAAAACATAGGCCGTCAGCGAGTGGAAATAATTCCGAAGTTCATGTTTTAATACCGCAGTCATCTGTTATCCACCTGCCTTTCCATCCATTCTGCATCGCTGTTTTCTGCGGATTTTATATCCGGTTTCTCTGTCTTTTGGCCCTTATCCTCAGATGGCGTATCCACGCCGCTCTCTGTCAGCTCCAAAAAGACATCTTCCAGATTTGCTTTCTTTGATGTCAGTTCCAGCAGGGCTTTTTCCCTTTTGGCAAAAGCAAAGAAGATATGACGGCATACATCCGCGGTTTCGCCAGACTCGATTTTTACATCTACGCGGACGTTTCCATTCTCCTGTTTTTTTATCTGCCAGTCTGCGGCTGCTTCTATTTCTTCCAGGACTTCCCTGATTTCATCAGTTTCTGCTTCTGCAAGGAAAGAAACCGCATTGGATGCCATCAGGAGCCTTTCCAGATTTTCCGGTTCATCAAACGCCACCAGTTTCCCTTTGTCAATAATGAGAACCTTTTCACAGATCGTCTGGACCTCTGAAAGAATATGGGAGCTTAATATGACGGTATGCGCCTGCCCGAGCTGTCTGATCAGATCCCGGATCTCGATGATCTGAATCGGGTCAAGTCCCACTGTGGGTTCATCGAGAATGATAACCCCGGGATTCCCCAACAGTGCCTGTGCAATGCCCACCCTCTGCCGGTATCCCTTTGAAAGATTTGAAATCAGGCGGTCTTTCACATCCTCTAGTCTGGTCTGAGAGATGACGCTTTCAATCTGCCGGTGCAGTTCCCTGCCCTTCACGCCTTTTGCCTCTCCCACAAATTTCAGGTATTCCAAAGGCGTCTCATTCATATAGAGCGGTGGCTGCTCCGGCAGATACCCTATGCGTTTCTTTGCGCGATCCGGTTCTTCAAAAATATCATACCCGTCAATCCTGACATGCCCTTTTGTCGCAGACAGGCAGCCTGTCATAATGTTCATGGTGGTGGATTTCCCTGCGCCGTTGGGCCCCAAAAATCCGTATACATGCCCGTCTTCAATCTCAAAGGACAAATCGTTTACCGCTGTAAAATCTCCGTAACGCTTTGTCAAATGTTCAACTGTTATCATTTTCGCCCTCCTGTGATAGTTACATTTTTGATGTTTGTATCTTTTTCAAGTCCTTCACAAAATCCGTTTTCGAGCATATCCCGAATGGTCTGCACGGATC
>CAMWWF010000406.1 GCA_947177885.1 uncultured Lachnospiraceae bacterium | reverse complement strand
TCTGAGGGATATGCCGGCCAGGGCAGTATTAATTCGCCCCACGCCCGTATTTAATTCGCTGATCCCTCCCGTCACTGTGCCGTCTCCGATCGCGGAGATATCCTGCGTGCCGAGCAGCGAATCTGTTGCATTTTTATGGCTTTCAAACTCTGCTTCATTGGCCTTGGTTCCAATGGCGCTATTGAGAGCATCCACCACATCCTCATTATCCTTCATGGCCTGGGCAATTTCTCCAAGCGTATCCAGGGTACTGGGCGCCCCATTTATGAGATCGGAAATCTTCTGGTCGGTGTACCCTGTAGCCTGCTGATATGTCGCATCCCATGCCGCTTTTTCTGTATCCGATATAAATCGATGAGTAGAATCCTGTTCTATCATATCGGCAGGATGCGTGGATGGATGCGTATAGTTATTTGCTCCGCTTTCTATTCCCTGCAGTTTACTTTTACATTCATCTGAAAAGTCATTTTGGGAAAGTCCTTTCCCCTCTTCCTTGCTTACCTTTTTTTCCAGCGCCTCCTCAAACTGCTTTTTGCTCACCAGACCATCCGGCGCAATTACAGCTGTAATTTTCTCCACCTGTCCGATAATAACACCAAGAGTAATTTCCGCAACTTTATTTACTTCCCCGCCGTTTTTATAAATATATTGCGGGTCATCCGACATCCCAAGATATGCATAGAGGATTTCCCCCTCATCAGGATCCTCAGCAAACAATCCAGCCTCCGTTATAACAAAACCAGATTCCACATCCTTGCTGGCAATCTGAAACGTAATATATGCCGTCTCGTTTTCAGATGACATTGCTGTTATTTTCCCATCCATCTGGTATTGATTAAGATTTGTAAGATAGGCAGGATCATATCCAGACGATACACTGCCTGTTCCAACCGCTGCCCTGGTAAATTTAACTGCAGCATTCATTGCAATCGTTTTGGCTATCAGGGATCTTCCCTTTGCGGTGATTACTGTTCCTGTCATATATCCTCCCTTGGCTGGTAATCAGCCTTATAATATTTGTATATTGCAGTATCCATCACAATCATTGTACTGATGGCAAAATTGATATCTTCCTTTGCCGGCTCCGCCGTAATAGCAATATATTTCATTTCTGTTGCACATACATATAATCCGACATCCCGTTTCCTGGTTACGCGATTTTCTATACAAAATACAATATTTACCGGCAACCATTCCTGCAGCGTAGTGGTAATAGTACGATATACTTCATCCGATTTGTTGAACAGTGTGAGTTCCAAATAATATTCATCAGAAGCTTCCAGTAAAAAACCGTTCCCTCCAAGAACAGATATCAGAAATTCACGAAGTCTTGGCAAAGTGTACGATACCATAGCAGACCATTTTAGCTGTACCTGCCACCTTCTGGTTTCCAGCGTGTCCTCATGGGACGGCCTGATACCAAGCATTTTTTCAAACCTGCCAATCCCATATTCATCAGCGGTTGAAATAAAATGATTATATAAAATTCTGTCTGCTGCCTCCCATGCAGTTATACATTCCGGCTCCTTAGCTTTTAGCGCCGAAACCGGCTCTTTATATTGCTGCATGAACTGCGGCAAATATGATACAAGATCTACTTCTCTGATCATGCAGACACACCTCCCAATACAGGAATCTCATATTCTCCCAGCGTCACATTTGATGTGATCCCGTTCAACTGTGTATCCGTGATATCAGCCACACCCTTCACTGCCAGTATTCGTGCTTCAATCTGGCTTACCCTCACAACCGTAAAATCACTGTCTGCCCACTCTTTTCTAAGCTCCAGCAAATAAGCATCTACTGCATCTCTAATTGCCATTCCCAGGTTACTCCAGTTGTACCCTTCATCAAATACAAGATTGGTTCTAATCTCAATTTCAACGGGAACTGCGCTCTTTACATTCACAACATGTCCTATAGGCGCGATTCCGAATCCTTCCCCTGCATTCTGTTCCGGATCAAGGATTGTCTGTACCCTGCTTAACAGCAGACTACTTACAGCACCATAATCGTTTGAATTTACTATAGTAACCAGAATGGTACCGCCAACGGTCAGCTTTTTCTCCTTTGCAGCCATATAAACAGATGACAGCCATGCGCCAACCTCTGCCGATACCGTCCCAATCACAGTTTCATACCAATCACTTACCGTATTTATAGGAATCATATCCGCTGGCCGTGTGTCACCATTCCAAACCCTGGTAATCTTCACATCTCCAATACCTTCGATACTTCTTACCTTTGCCAGATAATCCGCGCGGTTTCCGCCAAAAGAATGTTCGTTAAAACTATCAAAATATCTCTGCCGAAGCGCTTCTGTATCTTCTTCCTCCTCACCTGGTATCAGTATCTCAGTCAATTCAGCAATTTCCAATCCCGCAATATAATCTATGGGAATCATCCTGCCCAGGTACTGATTCCCTACTTCTCCCTCCACTTCACACATAACCTGATACTGCCCTGGAACGATTCGCTCTTTTACCACATAATTTATTTCTCCAATATTAAACCTTTTTCCCGTCACTTCAATGGTATCCGGCACGAATACGCCTTTCAGAACAGCCCGTGATGACTTCTCAGGAGTGATTCCCCTGTCTTTACAAAGTAATATCAGAAATTCCCTTGCCGCAGTGTCACCATAGGAATTTTTTATCAGATATTCCAATTCAATATACAATATTGCGAGTTCATTTGCGGTTGAGCCAATGGTATCATAGATCAGTGCACTGGGCCTTTTATCCAGTTTATCAGATATACGTGCCAGCATCCTCTCCCGCAGGAAATCATCTGTCATCTGTTCATACATTATACGTTTACCTCTCTTTCTGCCGGAACATCCCCGTAAATGGTATGTGTGGTGAACGTGGTATGAACTACCCCTTTTGCACTGGTATCATGCTCAAAGTCTGTCACGCCGGTGATTCTGGAATCCACAAGAAGAGCTTCGGTGATCCTGCGTTCCAGTTCCGCACACACCCAATTCACAGGTTCTCCATATAAATCTAGCGTTTCAATCCCATACCACCGGGGATAAATGATATGCTGATACCGTTCCGTGCTCAATATTCTGAATATTGCCTGCTTCATTGCTTCCCGATTATCCACAAGCCCCCGCACAGAGTCACCATCCAATTCCATCTTGTAGGTCAGGCTTGGCTGTTCTTTAATCTCAAAATCCTGATTCAAAAAACCGCTGGTTGACGGAATCATGCTTTTCCCCCTATCCGGTCAATGACCACGAACTTCTGACCCTCCTG
>CAMWWF010000405.1 GCA_947177885.1 uncultured Lachnospiraceae bacterium | reverse complement strand
ATCCCTTCCTCTGTGACCCAGCAGCAGGCCCCCATCTGTGACGCCGATTCCAGAACAGCCCCCATCTCATCCGCAGGCGCTCCTTTCAGAAGGACACAGCCTCCCGTCCCGATGCATGCCATGAGATAAGTGCCCGCCACAATACGATCCGAGGGAACTGCAAATTCCGCTCCGTACAGCTTCTTTCCGCCATGAATCAGCAGATGCCCCGTCCCGATCCCCTCGATCAGCGCCCCGCAGTTTTGCAGATACCGGCACAGAGCCGTGATCTCCGGTTCCCTTGCCGCCCCCGTGATAAACGTATCGCCTTCCGCCATGACGCCCGCCAGAATGATATTCTCGGTGGCACCCACGCTGGGCATGGGCAATGCGATCCGGGCGCCGTGAAGCCCCGTGGTCATTCCCCGTATCATCCCCTTTTCTTCCGAAAAAGCGACTCCCATCTGCTCCAACGCCCACAGATGCAGATCGATCGGGCGTTCTCCGATGACACAGCCTCCGGGATGCTCCAGGACAGCTTCCCCGCACCTGCCCAAAAGCGCTCCCAGCAGGCAGAGAGAGGAACGCATGCCTTTCACCGCCTCGCCCCGCATGGCTCCCCGGCAGACCTGTGAGCTGTCCACCTGCAGGCCGTCCTCCCGCCAGGTCACAAGACAGCCTAATTTCCTCAACAGACTGACCATCGCATGTACATCCGCAATCCTTGGACAATTTCTGATATACGATTGTTCTACCGTAAGCAATGTTGCCGCCAAAACAGGCAGCGCCGCGTTTTTCGAGCCCTGAATGCGCACTTGTCCCTGAAGCGCTATCCCGCCATGAATATGAATAGAGTCCATACAACACCATCCGGTTTCAAATTAAAGACCTATTCTATCCTATGTAAATCCGTCACTTATGTACCTTGTACCATTCACACCGGCCCTCAGACACCTCTGTCCGCACAGATTTCCCGGGATAACCGCCTCTGCCGAAAGCAGCCAACACTTTCCGGTCAGAACCTTTGCACCGCCGCCCTGTATCGCCTCCTTTGATGACACCTGTTCTCCCAGGCCGATCTTCGGGAAGATCGCCGCCTTTTACAGTTCCTTCAACTGTATCCGTTTGGCCACACTCAGCACCAGCCCGATCTCTATCAGCAGGAACATGACCGAGGAACCTCCGTAACTGATAAAAGGAAGGGAAATTCCTGTGTTGGGAATGGTGTTCGTCACCACCGCAATGTTCAGGACTGCCTGAATGGCAATGTGTCCCATAACGCCCACCACCAGCATGGCGCCGAAGAGATCCGGAGCATTGTTGGCAATGACCATCATTCTCCAGAGCAGCATGGTGAACATCAGGATAACGGCAATGGCTCCAAACAGCCCCAGCTCCTCACAGATGATGGAAAAGATCATATCGTTCTGGGCCTCGGGCACGAAGCTCAGCTTCTGCATGCTCTGCCCCAGTCCTTTGCCGAAGATGCCGCCGCTGCCGATGGCATACAGAGCCTGCAGCGTCTGGAACCCCTTTCCCTGGGAATGCCCCTCCGGATCCAGCCATGCCAGGATCCGCTCGCTTCGAAAGCCGCCTCCCTCCGCCGAGGTGGAAATGATGATAAATACCAGGACTGCCACCGCCGCCACCGCAGTCAGTCCCATAATGACAAATTTCTTATAGTCCGGGCTGGCCACAAATACCATCAGCATGGAAATCCCCATGATGATGATGGCGGAGCTGAGGTTTCTGGTGATGAGATAAACCTCCGCCACCACCGGAAGAGGCATCGCCAGCATAGTGAAGAAACCCTTCATGGTGCGGACGCTTTTTCCCATCTTGCAGACCATAACCGCCAGAAACAATACCATACACAGCTTTGCCACTTCCGCAGGCTGCAGGTTCAGACCCAGGCCGGGAATCCTGATCCAGCGTTTTGCCCCGTGAGACTCTACTCCCAGCGGTGTCAGGACCAGGGGCACCAGAGCCATGGATATCACATACCCCAGAGTTGCAAACCGTTCCCAGAAATGATAGGGAATGTTCGCTACGGCGATCATCAGAGCCAGCCCGATGCTGATCGCCACCACCTGTTTCTTCAGATAATATGCCGCATCCTGAAAATCCTGAAACGCCTCATAAGAACTCGCCGAGTAGATCATGACAAGTCCGAAGCCCAGCAGAAAGAGCACGATGAACAGCAGACTGTAATCGAAAAAGTATTCTGTTTGTTCCTTTCTTTTCCGCCTTGCGGCTCTCTCTGACGCCATAACCACTCCTTATGTTCCGCAAAATCCGCCCTACCGTTCGCATAATTGTCCGGAAGCCTTCCGGGATCACTGCGGATTTTCTATGACAGATTCCGCACATACTCCTTAAAGCGCTGTCCCCTCACCTCATAATTGGGGAACATTCCCCAGCTTGCACATGCCGGAGACAGCAGCACCGCGTCGCCGCTCTGAGCCAGCTTCGTACAGAGCTCCAGACACTCCTCAAAGGTATCCGCAAAATGAATTCTGTCAAAGCCATGTTTTACGGCACATTCCGCTATCTTCTCCTTTGTCTGCCCGATCAGGACCAACGCCTTCACCTTTCCGTCAAAGCTTTCGATCCATTCGTCATATTCGCTCTGCTTATCATAGCCGCCGCCGATCAGTACGGTAGGCTTACACATGGCCCTGATGCCCTGAATGGCCGCATCCGGATTGGTTCCCTTGGAATCGTTGTAGTAATCCACGCCGCCCCTGGTGGCCACGAATTCAATCCGGTGTTCCACAGCATGAAATCCCCGGATCACGGAGAGGATCGTTTCCATGGGCACGCCCATTCCCTCTCCTATGGCGATGGCCGCCATGACATTCTCCACATTGCAGATCCCCATTAGGTTCATATCACTGTGGATATCCATCAGCTCTTCAGCCCTGCCCGAAACACTCTTTACGATCTTATCCCCTCTCAGATAATAGCCATTCTCAAGCTCCCGCGCCGAGGAGAAAAAGACCACTTCCGCAGGACATCTCTCCCCGAAGGCTCTTGTGTATTCATTCTCATAATTCAGGACACACAGGTCTTCCTTTGTCTGATTCAGGGTGATGTTCTCCTTTGCCGCCACATATGCCTCCATGGTATGATGACGGTTCAGATGGTCAGGTGTGACGTTCAAAACAGCGGATACAGTGGGGTGGAAATCACGGATCGTCTCCAGCTGAAAGGAGCTGATCTCCCCCACTGTCACTGTGTCAGGAGCCGTTTTCAGGCATTCCGAGGTATAGGGATTTCCGATATTTCCC
>CAMWWF010000404.1 GCA_947177885.1 uncultured Lachnospiraceae bacterium | reverse complement strand
TTTAAAGCGGTTGTGGAAGCAACTGCACCGATAAGGCAGGTCACACGGCAGCGGCAGTGATCACGCCTGTCATTTGGAGCCTGTGTTTTGTAATAAAAAACGACTTCAACATGGAACTGTTTCCATCTCGAAGTCGTTTTATTTTCTCTTTATCCTATTATATATCCCGCTAAGCCGCTCCGGATCTTTCAAAGATCAACCCGGTATATTCCATGATCTGCGCCTTATCAGTCAGCCTTTCCCACAGATCCGAACAGCTCCATCTTATCCTTAACAGTAGCCTTGATCGCTTCAGCGCCGGGAGCCAGAAGTTTACGGGGATCGAAGCCCTTGCCTTCCAGATCCTTGCCCGCTTCAATATACTTACGGGTAGCATCTGCGAAGGACAGCTGGCACTCGGTATTAACATTGATCTTCGCCACACCGAGGCTGATAGCCTTCTGGATCATATCAGCGGGAATGCCTGTACCGCCGTGAAGCACCAGGGGAAGCTCGCCTGTCAGCTGCTGTACGGCATCCAGGGTCTCAAAGCTTAAGCCCTTCCAGTTTTCCGGATATTTGCCATGGATATTACCGATACCTGCTGCCAGGAAATCAACACCCAGATCAGCGATGGCCTTGCACTCCTTGGGATCCGCGCACTCGCCCATGCCTACTACGCCGTCTTCCTCACCGCCGATGGAACCAACCTCAGCTTCGATGGACATTCCCTTGCCATGAGCCGCCTTGACCAGCTCTGTAGTCTTAGTCACATTCTCGTCAATGGGATAGTGGGAACCGTCAAACATAATGGAAGAGAAACCTGCCTCGATACATTTATAACAGCCTTCAAAGGAACCATGATCCAGATGCAATGCTACGGGAACATCGATATCCAGATCCTTCAGCAGACCGTTCACCATACCTACAACTGCATGATAACCGCCCATGTACTTGCCTGCGCCCTCAGATACGCCCAGAATAACAGGGGATCTGCACTCTTTTGCTGTGAGCAGGATGGACTTCGTCCACTCCAGGTTGTTAATATTGAACTGACCTACGGCGTAATGACCTGCCTTCGCCTTCTTCAACATATCTGTTGCAGAAACTAACATAATACTTACCTCCACTTTTTTATATTATTTTTTCATTCCCTTGCGGGAGTGTCAATATCATACCATTCCTGTAAGGCAATCACGGTACGGATGGTCATTCGGCCGCTGACTGCCTTGAACATGGACTTATTATATCATAGTCAATTTAAAAATGGAATACTTACTTTATGGTCATCTGTGGGCACCTTGGCGGGGGATCTGCTTATGAACCGTTCTTTACCCTGATCTCTATGACCTGATGGAGATTTCTGATATGGACACTTGTGTGGGCGCCGCCGTTCTCTCCGTCCAGAGACCACGCCACAGGCTCCACCGATTCCAGTTCCAGTTCCGCGGTCCGGAAACAATACATGGATTTGGTATCAATATCACGGTTCAGCAGGGAAAGCATTATATTATTCAGTTCCACCGGATTCTTCGGCTTTTTGATCAGAGTCACCTCAAAGACTCCGTCATCCAGCTTCACGTTCTTGCCGGTAATATTCTTAAACCCTCCCACAGAGACGGAATTTGTGATCATACCAAAGATAAAATCATCCACAATGATCTTATCCTCATAGGAGACACGCATGGGATAAGACCTGATGGAAGGCAGGCGCTTCATACCCTCCAGTATATATGCCATATGTCCCAGCACGTTTTTCATGTCCTGTCCTGTCTCATAGGACACGTCCGTAAACAGTCCGAAAGCGGCAATATAGACAAATACATCTTCATTGAAGGAACCCATATCGCAGGGGAAATTCCTGCCAGACACAATCGTTTCCGCCGCCCTCACCATATTCTTCGGCAATGCAAGGCTGCCACCGAAATCATTCGTGCTGCCTGCCGGAATATATCCGATGGGTGTGCGGAAACCGCTCTGCATCATGCCTGTCACGGTTTCATCCAGTGTACCGTCACCGCCGCTGCAGACCACCAGCTCATAATCCTTTGACCGTTCCGCCACGATCCTGCGGGCATCGTCCCTTTTCTGTGTGGGACATACGGTCAGCTCATAACCTTCTCTGGCAAAGACCTCCAGAATATCCGAAAGCTTTGTCCTGATCTGGGCTTTGCCTGCTTTGGGATTATAGACAAATAGCAACCTTTTATCCATACGCACTTCCTCCGTGCAAATTGAAAAGGCAGATCCAACGGGTTTTCCCTATTGTTCTGCCTGACCTTCTATAGCCCCTATTTCGCAACCGCTTCCTTACCGCTGAGAAAACTCTCGATTCCGTCCACGGCTGCCTGCTCATCCGCCCCATCCGCAGCCACTTCCAGATCCTCGCCGTTGTCCAACTCCAGGCTCATCATACCCATGATACTCTTGGCATTGACTCTCTTGCCCTCGGAAATGATGTAGATGGTGCTGTCATACTTGCTGGCTTCCTGCACCAGATGCGCTATCGGCCTCGCTTCCAGCCCATTTTCGAGTTTTACTTGAATACTCCTCTTCGTCATACCACACTCCTCCCTGCGCTGCATCCCCACAGCACATATTACATTTCACTTAGTCTTAATCTGTCAGCAAGCTCACTCAGCTTACGCAATCGATGGTTGACACCGGATTTTCCAACGGGAGGAGTCAGGTACTCCCCCAATTCTTTTAGAGGGGCATCGGGATTTTCCAGCCTCACCTCTGCCATCTCCTGCAAAGCCTTAGAAAGCTTCTCAAATCCATAATGTTCTTTGATATATTCAATATCCTCGATCTGTCTGGTGGAGGCATTCACGGTCTTGGATATATTTGCCGTCTCACAGTTCACACGCCTGTTCACGGAATTGCGCATCTCCTTGATGATCCTCATATTCTCCAGATTCATCAATGAGACCGGCGCTTCACAGACATTTAACAGATCAACAATAGCAGCGCCCTCTTTCAGATAGACTACATAATATTTCTTCCGAAGGACGGTCTTTGCCTCAATGTCAAATTTACGGATGACCTGCCGCAGCTGTGCCGCCTGTTCTTCATTACTGCATACAAATTCCAGATGATACCCTTTTCGGGGATCGCTTATGGAACCGGCACTGAGAAATGCACCTCTTAAAAAGGCCCTCTTACAGCAGGTGTTTTTTATTGTCAGCGGATTCACGGGCCGCTCTACGCCCCCCGCCTTCTGCATAATATATTGTACTTCCTGTACAGTCAGCAAAACACCAAAATCTATATTATACAATTTTTTTAATAATGTAAAGC
>CAMWWF010000403.1 GCA_947177885.1 uncultured Lachnospiraceae bacterium | reverse complement strand
CGGACAGGGAAGACCGGAGCGTGTCTGAATGATCATTCCCCGGTCTGCACATCCCCTTCGCGGCCTGCAGCATCCCAATTTGGTCACCGTAGCCCCGCTGCGCCTTCCAATTGAGGCACGCATCCCACAAAGTGTGACGCACACCCCGGAGAAAGCATTTTTCAAACACGCTCTGACGAAAGGACTAAAAAAGCATGTATTTTGGTGCGCGGCAGTCTCGGCTTTGTCACACAAAGGAACGGGTGAAAACGCTACGCTGCGGACGGGAGAACGGGACGTGCCGACAGGCTTCGCCGTATGCGTCAGTGTCTTATTGATAAAGCGGTTCCTTTTTGCTATACTGGGGTTCGATGCCGGTACCTCGTCCGGTCAGACAAAAATCAATTACAGAAAGGCGGAGAAAGCAGAATGATGGACATATACTATGTGGAGGACGATGAAACCATATCCCGGACAGTAAAAGAATTTCTTGGGAGGCACGGCTACCGGATCTCGATCTTCCCTACGATTGCCGGTGCAAGAGAGGCTTTGAGCCATATGCGTCCGACCCTTGTTCTGGTGGACTGGAATATGTCGGACGGGAATGGAAATCTGCTTGTCCGGTGGATTCGCTCCCAATGGAAAGAGCTGCCCGTAATTTTTCTTACGGTTCGTGGAGATTCCCGTGACATTGTCTCCGGATTTCAGAACGGTGCGGACGATTACGTGGTGAAACCCTTTGAACTGGAAGTGCTGCTTTCACGCATCAGGGCGCTGCTGCGGAGGACGGGAGATGTCTCGAAACAGTACTTATCCTGCGGGGCCATATCCCTTGACCGGGAAAAGATGCTGGTCCGCAGCGGTGAGGAAGAGATAAGTCTGAGCCCTTCCGAATATCAGTTGCTTCTGTACCTGCTGCAGAACAAAGGGAAAACAGTCACAAGGAGAAAACTGCTGGAAGAAATCTGGGACAGCAGCGGGAATTACGTGAATGACAACACGCTCACGGTTACCATGAAACGTCTGCGTGAAAAGCTGCATCAGCCGACCTGCCTGAAGACGGTCAGGAGTATAGGCTACCGAATGGAGGATCCGGAATGAGCGGAAGAAAAAACATCGCGATTCTGACAGGGTTTGTTTTGTCCGTAAGCCTGATCGCCGTATCCGTTGCGGCTGCGCTTCTGGCAAATTACTATGATCATGCCCAAATGCAGTTGCTGGGCGGAATCTGTGAGAGAATCATGGAAAGTGCTCCGGAGGCGGAACCGGCCATATTGGAGGCATTGAAAGATTATAAATATGACCCGTCCGTTCCCCGGGAAGAAAATATTCTTTTGACATATGGCTACAGGGAGTCGGCTGTCCGGAGGTCATCCGGGAAATACGGGACACTCTTTACGATCGCCGGTTTTCTGACGGGAGCTCTGCTTTTTCTGATCACGTTTTTGCTATGGCGTCGGAAAGAGATCACGCGCATAAAAATGCTGACGGAATATCTGGAAAAGGTGAATACGGGAAGCGGCGGTATCCTTCTTCCGGCCGGTGAGGACGAATTCTCCAAACTGCAGGATGAGATCTATAAGACAGTGACGGAAATGTATCAGACAAGGGATACGGCCCTCAAAGCTAAAAATAATTTCGCGGAAAATCTATATAATATCGCTCATCAGATCAAAACTCCCATCACATCCATTTCCCTGTCCATGCAGATAATGCGGGAAAATCCATCTTCAAGGCATTTGGAACAGATACACCGGCAGCTTTCCCGGCTGAGTCATTTAGAGGAAGCTCTGTTGCTGCTATCCCGCATTGATTCCGGTACGCTGTCCCTGGAGCGGGAGGAGGTGGATGTCTTCACGGTTCTCATGCTTGCCGCGGACAATCTTCAGGAAATAGTCCTGGAGGCGGGTGTCTCTGTGGATATACCGGAATCGGGTGAAATGGTGATCCGCGCGGACATGGAGTGGACAATGGAGGCGGTCATGAATGTGTTGAAAGACTGCGTGGAGCATACACCGCCGGGAGGAACGGTATACTGCACTTATGAACAGAATCCGCTTTATACGCAGATCCGGATCTGGGACACGGGGGACGGATTTGCAAAAGAGGATATTCCCCACCTTTTTGAACGGTTTTACCGGGGGCAGGAGGTGAAAGGGGATGGCATAGGGATCGGTCTGGCAATTTCCAGAGCGATCATAGAGAGCCAGAATGGAACCATCACGGCGCGGAATCTCACGGATGCGGGGGCCTGCTTTGAAATCCGTTTTTACAGTCACTGAGTTGTCACTTGGCTTTGCTATAATAAATTTGCAGGCAATACACTACTGCAGACTTTCGGAATCTCTTTGTGCCTGATTTTGCGGCGGAAAATCGGCCTCAAAGGCAGGTGCAAGGGAGATTTCGAGAGGATGCTACTCATGACAGGAGGAAAAACATGGAGATTTTAAGATGCGAAGGGGTCAGAAAGGTATACGGCACCGGGGACAGCCGGGTGGTGGCTCTGGATAAAGTAGATCTGTCCGTGGAGAAAGGAGAATTTGTTGCCATCGTGGGGGCTTCCGGGTCGGGAAAATCAACATTGCTGCACATACTTGGTTCCGTGGACAAACCTACAGAGGGAAGGGTCATCATCGAAGGAACCGACATTTCCACTTTGAATCAAAAAAGGGCAGCGATATTCAGGCGCAGGAAAGTGGGGCTGGTCTATCAGTTTTATAATCTGATACCGACGCTCACCGTCCGGAAAAATATACTCATGCCGCTGTTATTGGATAAGAAAAAGCCTAATCCGGAATATCTGGAACAGGTGGTCAGAGCTTTGGGAATCGCTGATAAGCTGGAAGCCCTTCCAAACCAGCTGTCGGGAGGCCAGCAGCAGCGGGCTGCCATTGCCCGCTCTCTGATATACCGACCGGCGCTTCTTCTGGCGGACGAACCCACCGGTAATCTGGATCAGAAAAATTCCAGAGAGATCATTGACATGCTGAAATTGTCGAACCGAAATCTGAACCAGACCATTCTGCTGATCACTCACGATGAAAAGATTGCCTTGGAGGCGGACCGCATCGTGGTCATAGAGGATGGACAGGTCATCAGCGATGAGAAGAAGGGAGGGAGAGCGCTGTCATAAAGCTGTGACACCGCTTGACGGTATGTGGAAAAACTACTCGATAGACTATATAAAAAATAACCGGGCTTCCGGTATCTCTATTAAGGTGGCGTCTTTCATTGCCGCTTTGTTTCTGTCCTTTCTCTGCTGCCTGTTCTATAATTTCTGGCTGGACAGCATTGAGGTGACAAAATTGG
>CAMWWF010000402.1 GCA_947177885.1 uncultured Lachnospiraceae bacterium | reverse complement strand
CTATGCCGGCCAGGGCATACAGCACATCCTTCTTTTCCTGTTCCAGCTGTTTCAGCTGTTCCCTTACGGATACCTGCAGACGGCGGTTCATCTCCTTCAGTTCCATATTTGCCTCGTACAGACGCAGGTGAATTCCCACACGGGCCTGCACGATCTCCGGAATAAAAGGCTTCGTGATGTAATCCGCCCCTCCCAGCGTAAGTCCCTCCACTATATCCTTCGGTTCATCATAGGCAGATATAAAGATGACCGGTATATTTTTTCTCTTTTTATCTCCCTTGATATGCCTGCACAGCTCATAGCCGTCCATACCGGGCATGGAAATATCCGACAAAACCAGCTGAGGCTTGTATTTCTCCAGCATTTCCAGCGCCTGACGGCCGTTTTCCGCAAGAATCGGACGACAGCCCATGTTCTCAATGATTCCCTCCAGAATCACTCTGTTCACTTCCAGATCGTCCACCACAAGAACCGTGGCGCCTTTTTTGGAATCATTTTTGTAGTCCATTCTTCACTCCCTGGCCCCCGGACACGTCAGTCTCCGCCATCCGGCTCAGCTTCTCATATTCTTCGGCCGCCTTATCGTAGTTTACCTTCTGAATTGCCATCTTAAGCTTCAGGGCCGCCCGTTTCAGCTCCGGAGGCGCCTCCTCCACAAGCTGGCGGACCGTCTCCATAAACATCTCTGCCTTTTCCCAATTGTCCATCTCGATACACAGAATCAGTTTGGACAGATTTTTCCTCAGCGCTTCCAGGTTTTCCGGGGTACCGTAGGTTCTGATGTCTTCCCTGCCTTCTTCCTCTTCCTCCGCCTGCCGCGCAATCTGTCCTATTACTGCTCCCGCATCGTCATGAAGCTGAGCACCGTCCTCTTCTCCCCAGCTCTCCACCCAGACGGAGAAAGAAAAAGTACTGCCTCTGCCCTTGCGGCTCTCTGCCTCAATCCGGCCCCCCATAAGCTCCACCAGCTGTCTGCAGATGCTGAGCCCCAGTCCTGTGCCTCCGTATTTTCTGGATGTGGATGCGTCCACCTGGGAAAAGCTCTGGAACAGTTTATCCATATCCTCCTCCGAGATGCCTATTCCCGTGTCGGAAACAACGAAAAACAGCTCCGTCTTGCCGTCCAGAACAGCCGTTCGAAAAACCTGCAGCGTAATCTTGCCGGTGCCGGTAAATTTCAGCGCATTGGACAGCAGATTGTTCAGCACCTGCACAATGCGCAATTCGTCTCCTACGACATATTCCGGCACCTGCGGCGACACGGTCATGAAAAAGTCCAGCCCCTTTTCGGTTATCCTGGCCCTGTGCTGTTCCTTTACATAGTCCAGCATGTTTCTGAAGTGGAATTTTCTCGTCTCCAGCGTAAATTTCCCAGCATCCAGCTTGGAGAAATCCAGCACATTGTTGATAATCTTGTTCATGTCCCCGCAGCAGCGCTCTATCAGCTGCAGCGCTTTCACCGTGCCGGGCTCCGTCACGTTCCCAATCAGCTCCCTTACATTGCCCAGTATGCCGTTTACCGGCGTCCTCAGCTCATGGGTCACGTTTGCCACAAATTCCGCCTTGACCTTTGCCGCCTGTCTGGCCTCCTCCCTCACCTGCTCAATTTCTCTGGCCAGATGCTCCTTTTCCAGTATGTCGTTGGCCATACACAGATACACGTCCCCGCAGGCAGAGCCGGAAATGATTTTTGCCTCCACGGGAAAGCAGGTGCGGTTTTTGCGGTACGCCACCAGGTTCTCCCCCTCCGGCCGTTCCAGCGCCTTTCCGGAAGAGCGGAATGCCCCGGGAAAGACCTCGCTGATGTGTCTGCCCTCCGGTCCGTCATCCGTCCGGTACCCCAGCTTTCTCCTGGCAGCGGCATTGGCATAGGAGATGACCCCGTCCTGTCCGAACGCCAGAACCATCTCCAGCGCCTCCTCTATGGGAAATATGCTGTTTTCCTCCCCCATGTCAATCCGCCTTTCCGTCAGTTCTTCTCTCTGCTCTCCCGCAAATCAGACTCCTGCGCCAAACAACCTTCCCGAATCAAAAAGACAGCAAATACGCCACGGCTTCTTTGCTGCCAAATATCGTTTCCATATTACGAAAAATCACATGTTCCTATTACTTCCATAATATTAAAGAAGTCTGCCTTGGCCAGTCCGAAGCACTCCAATATATCCGGTGAAAACTGTCCACATTCACCATTCACAATCATCTCAAAAGCTTTTTCCCTGGTAAAAGACCCCTTGTATACTCTGGGACTCACCAGCGCGTCATATACATCCGCCACCGCTACAATTTGTGCACTTATGGGGATGTCGTCTCCTACCAGATGGTCCGGATATCCCCTGCCGTCCCATCTCTCATGATGGTAGCGGCAAATGTCATAACAGTATTGGTAAAATTCCGTGGTCTGACCTCTGTAGAACTTTTCCAGCAGATCACATCCGATGGTGGTATGCGTCTTCATAATGTCATATTCTTCGGCTGTCAGGCGTCCCGGCTTCAGCAGAACCGCGTCGGGTATACCGATCTTGCCGATGTCATGAAGCACGGACGCTCTGGCAATGGCATCCACCTGTACATTGTTCAGGCCGTACTTGGGAAAATGTTCCATCAGATATGTGAGCATAATACGGGTATAATACTTGATGCGCTTGGTATGATCCCCTGTCTCCGCGCTGCGGGATTCCACAACGGAGCTGAGAGCGTCAAGCATGAACTCATTCGTCTCACGGATCTCTCTCTCCTGCTCCCGGATGGCTATCTCCTGTTCTTTCAGCCGGATCTCCATATTGCGCTTATTCTGATACAGTTCAATGATATTCCTGCTTCTGCGCTTGACAATATGAGGGTAGAAAGGCTTATGTATTACGTCTGCCACTCCGAAAGAATAGGCTCTGTCCTCGCTGTCCATAATGGTCTCTCCCGTAATAAGTATTACAGGTATCTCGTCCAGCAATCCATGGTCCCTCATGTATTCCAGAACTTTAAAGCCGTCCATAACAGGCATGACCACATCCAGCAGTATAAGGACGATATTATGGTTTTCCTCAATCTTCCGAACCGCATTCAGACCATTATCTGCCTCAATCAGAGTATATTTCTCCGGTGCGTCCCTGAACACTTCCATCAGTATGGCTCTATTCACTTCTTCATCATCAACAATTAATACCTGCTGCTTGCTCATGCTGTCCACCATTATCTTCATCTGTTTACTTCTAAGATAGAATATCATTTTTCAATATAAATGTCAATTTCTTTCACCCAGTTTTTAACTGCATATATCTGGCAGAAATTCGGCCCG
>CAMWWF010000401.1 GCA_947177885.1 uncultured Lachnospiraceae bacterium | reverse complement strand
AACATGACAGAAGCATTTCATATTATCAGCGACGGTTCCTGCGATCTGCCGACAGATCTTGTACAGGAAAAGAACATCACCGTAGTACCGTTTTACGTATCCTTCGACGATACACATTATTTTAAGGAAAATGTAGAGATCGGCATCCGGGACTTCTACCAGCAGATGGTAGAGAAAAGGGGCGTATACCCCAAGTCCTCCATGCCTTCCATTCAAGATTATGAGGAGGCCTTCCTGCCCTTTGCCGAAGCCGGCACGCCGGTGATCTGCATCTGCATCACCACGAAATTCAGCGGTTCCATGCAGTCCGCTCTCAACGCAAAGGCCCTTATTCTGGAAAAATATCCACAGGCACAGATCACCGTCATCGACGCCACCATCAATACCGTCCTGCAGGGGCAGTATGTTCTGGAGGCGGCAGCGCTCCGGGATCACGGCGTCAGTTATCAGAACGCCATTGCGCGGCTGGAAGAGATCAAAAGTACCGGAAGAATCTTTTTTACAGTGGGAAACATGGAATACTTAAAACACGGCGGGCGCATCGGCAAGGTAGCCGCTCTTGCAGGCGGAGCGCTGGATATCCGTCCCGTGATCACATTAAAACAGGGCGAGATCTTCCCCTCCGGTATCGACAGGGGAAGAAAACGCACCACCAGAAAAGCGCTGAACCTGCTGTTGGAATATCTACAGGAAAGCAGGCTGGGAATTGAATGTTACAGTCTTGCAGTGGGCTATGGCTATGATCAGGAAGAAGGCCTGACTTTCCGCGACCAGGCCCTGTCTGTCCTGCAGAAAAAAGGCTATGCCATCACCGAAATGCCCGTTTACCAGATCGGGGCGACGATTGGCGTGCATACCGGCCCATACCCGTTGGGCTTCGGCATCATCGAGCGCGGTATTCACGATTGACCCGCTCTTTTCAGGGCCAGTGACTGCATGGCCCAACCACGGACAACGCAACAGATATGTTGCCTTGCCCATAGGTTACCCCCCCCCCATCTGCCCGGTCAGGCAAACGGCAAATGGCCTGTCCTTGAACTTACGCCACGAAAATACACACGCTGCGTGCTCCCACCGTGACCTTATTCTCCGGCAGTCTGTTCATGCCCTGCTGGCCCGGTATATAGTGAGGCAGGTATCTGCCGCTGGTGTCCGCCGCCACATACCAGACTTTTCCGCCCTGCAGGTTCGGCAGCCAGAACTCCTGGTCCTCCCAGAAAACATTGACCGCCAGGCAGACGATATCATCATGCCCGTTGCCCCGATCGTCCACTTCAACCCTGCCGGCATAGATTACCCGCAGCACCTTCGTCTCGGCATCGGCTCCCAACACCTGAATCTCCGGAAAACCGCACCAGCTGTTGCCCGCAAATTTACGCAGGACCGGATGCGCTTTTCTGAACGCCGCCATATATTTGCAGAATTCGAAATGTGCTTTGTTTTTCTCCAGATCTTTCCAGTCCAGCCACGAAATCTCATTGTCCTGACAGTAGGCATTGTTATTGCCGAACTGGGAATTCAAAAACTCATCGCCGGAAAAGAACATAGGCGTTCCGCGGCTGCACATCAACACGGCAAAGGCATTCATGGCCAGCCGCCTGCGCAGCGTGAGAATCCCTTCATCTGCCGTATCCCCTTCCGCACCGCAGTTCCAGCTGCGATTATCGTCGCATCCGTCCGTATTGCCCCAGCCGTTGGCCTCATTATGTTTTTCGTTGTAGGAATACAGATCCCAGAGAGTAAAGCCGTCATGACAGGTCAGGAAATTCACGGACGCATTGTTCCCTCTCCATTCCGGATTGTAGATATCCCGGGAACCGGTGATTCTGCGTGCAGCAACCTCCCACATGCCAAAATCCCCTTTCAGGAAATTGCGCATGTCATCCCGATATCTGCCGTTCCATTCCGCCCAGCGGCTCCAGGAGGGGAAACTGCCCACCTGATAGAGTCCGCCCGCATCCCACGCCTCGGCGATCAGCTTCACATTCCCCAGAATCGGATCGAAAGCCAGACTCTGCAGAAGCGGCGGCTTGCTCATGGGCGAACCGTCCTCGTTCCGCCCCAGGATGGTGGCAAGATCGAAACGGAAGCCGTCCACATGATAGGCCGTCGTCCAGTAGCGCAGACATTCCAGAATCATCTGATGCACAATGGGATGGTTGCAGTTTAAGGTATTGCCGCAGCCGCTGAAATTATAGTAATTCCCGTCCGGTGTCAGCATATAGTAAATGTTATTGTCAAATCCTTTGAAGGAAAAGCAGGGTCCGCGCTCGTCTCCCTCCGCCGTATGGTTAAATACCACATCCAGAATGCACTCAATTCCGTTTTCATGGAGAGCGCTGATCAGCTCCTTCAATTCCGTTCCTTCCTTATTATATTCCACCTTCGCCGTGTAGCTGGTATTGGGCGCGAAGAAGCAGACCGTGTTGTATCCCCAGTAATTCATGACCGGTTTGTTGTCCACCACCCGGTAATCCCGCATCTCGTCAAACTCAAAGATCGGCATCAGCTCCACCGCATTGATTCCCAGCTCTTTTAAATAAGGAATCTTCTCCCTGAGTCCCGCGAAAGTGCCCGGATGTGCAACCCCGGAGGAATCATGCTTCGTAAAGCCCCTCACATGCATCTCATAGATGATCAGGTCTTCCATGGGAATCAGGGGTTGTCCCGAATCTTTCCAGTCGAAATCGTCCTTCACCACTCTCGCCCGGTAAACATCCCCTTCCATCTGCGGTATGCCCCACAGCCGCTGTCCCGCCACAGCCTTGGCATAGATATCCAGAAGTGTATTATTTTTGTTGAACAAAAGCCCTTCCTTCGGATCATATGGCCCGTCCATCCGGTAGGCATACTCAAAATCATGTACATTCAGTCCGAATACGATCATGGAATATACTTTCCCGATCTTATAATTCTCCGGGAACTTCAACACGGCATAGGGCTCCGCCTCCATACGCTTGAACAAAAGCAGTTCGCAGGACGTAGCGCCGTAAGAGTACACCGTAAAATTCACCCCGCAGGGAATCGCGGTGGCCCCGTTCACCTCATACATGCCGGGCCGAACCTCAAATCCGTTGATCACATCCATCGGCTCCATATGAATCCTGCTGATCGGCGCCTCAAGTAATCCCTTCGTTTCCATTAGTCATTCCCCCTGTCGTTATTTTTCACAAATATTCTTTTCCATTTTACCAAAAATATGCCATTTTATCCACATATTTTCATTAATAAAAATTTTTAATCTGATTACAGGATAAAAAAGAATAGCTGTGCAGATTCCTTTATGATATGA
>CAMWWF010000400.1 GCA_947177885.1 uncultured Lachnospiraceae bacterium | reverse complement strand
AGTTCACTGTATGCAATGATCTCTCTCTCATCGAAAAAGATCTTCCCCACATCCAGCGCCATCTTTGCTTCCTTATAGGAACGGCTGACCTCCTTGATCTCCTGGATCACCGTACCGTACGCGACCCGGATATTGCAAATACCCTCTTTTTCCAGAAACTGCCCCAGCGACTTTGCCGTTTTATCGATCTCTCTGGCATGATCATTGTCCGAAAGCTCCTTCACAACGATCACGTCATTTTCATCTACAGCAGTGACAAAGTCCTTGCTGTTACTGCCAAGATGTGCTCTGGCCAGCTCCAGCACATTATTGTCCTTACCGTTTCCGGATTCAATGACCAACACCGCTCTGGGCACATCCGTCTGAATGTGCAGCTTCTTGGAACGGCTGTATATATCCACCAGAAGCAGATTATCCAACAACAGATTTTTGACAAAATTGTCCTTGTCAAAACGCTCCTTATATGCCACCAGAAGATTCTGCAGCTGAAAAGCCGCCATCTTTCCTATCATATAGACGTCTTCCCCGATTCCTGCGGCTACCAGCACATACTCCAGCAGCTGCTCGTCAAAGATCTTAAAATACTGGTACCCCTGTATTTCCTGAGAATCCGCCGGAGAAGCCGCAAATTCCACCGCGGCTTTAGAGCAGTTCTTCATGTCGGTGGTGGACGCAACACTCTTGCCGTCTGTATCCATAACACAAAACTCTACTCTTGCTATTCCTTTGAGTCCTTCTATGGTATTCTGCAATATCTGATTTGAAATCATGGCGCCTCCACTTCTGTAACTTTTATATTCCTAAAAAAGCTTTCATATAAAGATTACAAAAAACGACATAAAAAAGCAATAGGTTTTTATGAATTTTAACAAAAATATCTCTGCCTGGCAATTTTTCCCACTGTCGGTTTATTTCTCACCGGTAACTTTTCACACCCGCTTTTAATCATATTAAATCAAATTAAAAACTGCCTAAAGTTTCACCTTCAGGCAGCCACATGTCCATTTCCCGGCTAAATACTTATGTCAATATTCCCGCCAACTTCCGGATTGATACTTCTCTCCATAGCAGCGGCGTCCAGCATCTGCACCAGTCCCTCTCCCAGCGCTTCATTCGTATCCAAAGCTTTGCTGAGCACTGCCGTGCTGACCTTTGACATGGTGGAAACCGTACTCAGGTTCATTGCCAAACCTGCAATATCCATAGTAAATGCCCCCTTTCACAATGGTATTACTTTTTGTATGTATATCATAGCACAAGTCTTGATTCTTTACCAGTCATTCCGGCCATTTTCTTACTTCTTAAGAATTAGATGACGAATTGAAAGAGCGCATTCTCTTTGCGTTTTGTGTGGTACCGGGTCAGAACGAAGCTCTGGATGAAGTCATATACGGAGTGTTGGAGAATTTTCCCATTAAAGCCTTCGAATGACTTTTTCCCTGATCTCGATCTTGCCCTCTTTCAGGAGACGCCCCACCGCGCGCTTGAATTCATTCTTGCTCATGCCTGTCTCATGAGTGATGACTTCAGGCGCCGCCTTGTCCGTAAAAGGCAGCACACCGTCATAACTGTCAATAATACTCAGAAGCTCCTGAGCATCCACATCCATCTGCAGATATGCCTTATCCCGGATGCTCAGGGTCAGCTTTCCATCCTCTCTCACCTGCGTCACTCTGGCGACCACCTCGTCCCCCAGCTCTATCCTGCCATACAGCTCCTTTTTAGGGATCAGTGCGGAATAGATATTGTCCACAGCCACAAAGGCTCCAAAGTTATCACTGATCTCATACACTCTGCCCGTGACCTTATCCTCCGCCTTGTAGGGACTGTCCGTGCGCAGATTCTCATATACATTCATGGTAGCGCAGAGCCTGCTGCTCTTGTCGATATAGAGAGATACCAGAACTTTATCCCCTTCCCTTACCCGGCCTCTCTGCTGTTTGAACGGAAGAAGCAGATCCTTTTCCAGTCCCCAGTCCAGAAAAGCTCCGATCCTCCCCACCTGTGCCACCCTCAATTCCGCCACCTGGCCCATTACCAGCTTCGGCTCCCTGACTGTGGCGATCATCCTGTCCCTGGAATCCCGGTAGACAAAGACATCTATAACATCTCCCACCTTACTTCCCTGGGGCACCTGCTTTGCCGGAAGCAGCACCTTCTCCTCCCGGTCACCCTGCTCCGCCGCAAGATACACACCGAATTCCACCTGCTTTACAATATATAATTTCTGCTTTTCTCCTAAATAGATCATTTCGTCTCCTTTTCCGGTCCGACATCGGTCTGATCATGACCAATGCCGACAGAGCCACTCCCGATCATGCTGTCGGTGCACTTTTGACCATTGTTCCTTATGCCTGTACTGCTTTTCTCAAAAACTCCACCACTACATAAGGGGCTCCCTTTTCATCTGTCAGGGACACCACCACTTTGTCCTCGCCGGTCACCACATACGGCAGCAATATATCATCCAGAAACGCCTGTTTCTTATACTCTGCGCGAAGCTGTCCGATCACAAACCCCTCCGGGAGGAAATCCATGGCCATGTCCACAAACTGTCCATTGTTCACATGGTGATTGGTATCCAAATGGTGCTTTTTTACCACAATGGCTTCCCCTGCCATTCCACCTTCGGGAATGGCAATCTTTCTGGGCGCATACTCCATGTCCAGCTTTTCACCAAGCCCATACTTCTGTGCCATCTCACTGCTGACCGGAACAGGTTTCCCTGTATCTGTGTTTAGGAGACTCCAGATCGAATTCGCCTTTGCCAGGCATTCTCCGTCTCGCGTCAGCATGGAAAAATTTCGAAA
The DNA here is from genome assembly GCA_947177885.1 of uncultured Lachnospiraceae bacterium. Next base: position 492 of record CAMWWF010000400.1, on the reverse strand, counting down.
CCCCAGAAACCCTTTCATATCATAGGGCTGTGTACCTATTGTAACCTGCTCATACAATTTCGGATAGCGTTCCACCACAATCTGCCAGGAGGAGAGTACCCACACCTGATGCACTTCCCTGAAATAACCAACTCCCAAACCAACATCTTCGGAATGGAATGTAGAACAGTCCTGAAAATAATTGAGAAGAGAAGCCATAGTAAGCTTCCCTTCACTGTCCGTTTCACTGTATCTTATCCTGCCGTCAAATGTATACATAAATAATTACCTTTCGCCTCTTTCGCCGCATCACGGATCAAAGAAATATCAGTTGGATCACGCGAACAGCTGTACCACGATCATCACAATCCAGAAAATGCAATATACCAGCATTCCCACATTCAGAATCACCGTGCGAAAACGTTTTCCCCTGGGAATAACAACCTGTCCCTGCTCAAACCTTATCCTCTTTGTAGCAAAACATACAATAAACATTACCAGTGCCGTCAGGAT
>CAMWWF010000399.1 GCA_947177885.1 uncultured Lachnospiraceae bacterium | reverse complement strand
GGTTGAAATAGATCCGTTTCCCGTCCCTGGAGAAAGTGGGATTGGGATGTACCTTCTTCCGCCATGTGATATCCTGGAAATCCTGACCGCCAAAGACAGCCACCGGCTCTGTCTGCCCTCTCTTATACAGGAAAATGTCCGCCGGGTATCCGGGATAAGCTCTGTCACCGGTAAAATACTCCCTGTCGGGGGAGCCGTCGATATGATTACCGATCCCTCCCAGGGTCTCAAGACATTCCCCATCCACCGTAAAGCGTTGGATACGGCTGGTCTCCATCTCAATTCTGGATCCGTCATAATACTGCCTTGTGGCCATATATGTGTCATCATCAAACCAAAGCTGATGCACCGGCTTATCCGGGATCACATGAGTCTCACCCGTCTCCAGATCGATACAGCCCAAAGCGCCGAAAACAGGGCAGTTCTCCACACTCAGGCGCATCATCACCCTGGTGGCGGAGGGATTCAGCTGCACATGGCTCATGGAAGTGGTGTGCTCATTGGGCACACAGCCGTGTTCCACCACCATGTTATACACCGTCTCCTTATCCGCCACCCGCTTCACTTCTCCTGTCGCCAGATTCAGCAGATAGATCCCACATCTGTCAATCTGAGGATAGCCGGGATTTTTACCCAGAAATTCCTCGGAAACGGAAAAAGGATACCAGCCGTTCTCCGCGCAGTGACTCTCCTTGGCGAAAATGGGACCGTACTTTACCTCCCCCGTATGGATGTTCAGGATCCGGAAGGCTGACAGGCCGTCAATGTTGTCCCGGAATACAATACAGTCGTTATCTGTAAAAGTAGCCGAAGGGCCGTTGTGATTGCCGCAGGCCACAGTGAATATCTTTCTCTGATTTCCCAGGGTATTCCTGTCACAGACCCAGATTTCCGTCAGATCCTCTGTCAGAACCGGCTTGCGGGCATATACCAGCAACTGCCCGTCGGGACTTTCCGGCTGCCCGCCGTTCATTCCCAGAAGTGTCGAACCCTCGTAAGTACTGATGCTTTTCCATTGTTTTTCCATAAATTATTCCTTTCTCTTTCTTTTGATCTTATTATCGGGTAAGCTCAGTCAGTGCCCGTGCCGCCCCGTGAATTCCATTACCAGACCGGTGAGGCAGGTGTCTTCATAGACCGTCCCCGGATAGACATCCTCGATCACAAAGCGGAAGGTGATCTCCCCGCCGTCGGCAGACTTGATATCTCCCTCAGGAAGCGTGAAATACTGCGGCAGGATCGTATCCTCCAGTTCCAGATAAGCGTAGGGACGGTCTTCCACATACATCAGCAGTCTCCTGACACGGCCGTTCTCTTCCCATGTTTTTTGACTTTTGGCATAGCCATTCACAATGCAGATCTCCGTATACCGCATGTAACCGTCCAAATCACCGGAATAATTTCTTTTCCGGCGCCCCAAAAAAGCCTGCCAGTTATTGCTGTACCACTGGTTATAATTATGATAAGTGATACTCTCACCGATCCCCATCCCTTCAACGCCCTCTGCCCACGCCAGGTTTCTTCCCCGCCAGGACACTACGTTATCCGCACTGTACCTGCCGTCCGTGGAAGCAAGCTCCGAGGAAGCCTCCACAGTGATATAGCATGTTCCCGCACAGAATTCCCCGCAGGGCACATGCCACTCCTGAAAACCGTAATCCGGCGCTTCTTCCGAGAATTCAAAGCTGTCAAAAGAATCTTCCTCTCCATTTTCCCCATAGAAGAAATTTCTTACCTCAGGCGTCAGGACATGGGGCGTTTCCGGATAATTGACTTCCAGTCGGGCAGGGATATATTCCAATACCGTCAATCCGCTCTGCTCCGCATATGCCTCCACCAGATTCTCCCGTCCGTCCGCATTCTCCCCATAGACAAGACAGAAATCGTCCGCGCAGCCTGCAAAAGCATCCTCTCCGATCAGGCAGTCCGCCGTCGGCACATAGACAGCCCACAGGTTTTCATTATCTGCAAAGGCCCGCGCTCCAATGGCAAGAGCTTCTTTCCCGAAGAATTCCACTTCCTCCAGCCCGCAGCCTTCAAAAGCACCGTCTCCTATCCTCTCCAACCTCCCCGAAAAAGAGCTTGCGCCCAACATGTGATCCCATGTGATCGGAAAATCTATCCGCGAAATACCCGTATGGGCAAAAGCACGATCTCCAATAAGCCGAAGACTCTCCGGCAGTTCCACAGAACTCTTGGCATCCGTGATCCCGTTAAAAGCGTCCGCACCGATCTCTTCCACTTTGATACCGTTTATTTCATCCGGGATCTGCAATCCGTGCCTGTTGTACCCGGCCAGTTTTTTCCAGCGTTCCCAGAATCCTTCTCTGTATTCTTCCTTCACTCCTGTGATTGCAATGTATTCCCCTGCCCCATCCCCACGGACTTCATAGAGGAACATATCACGAATCTGTTCTTCCGCCCTTTCGGCATCTTCCTGCTTCCTCCACGCAGCAAACCAGTCTGCATCCAGCTCCAGTATCACCGGAGACTCCTCCTGTCCCTCCATCACCGGATCACCGGCATCCGCTCCCGGCAAAGCCGATGAATCCGTATACTGAGACATATCGAGAAAGATTCCTGTGGAAGAATCTTTGGTAATGTAATAGTCATAGCGGTGATCCCCGTCTGCAATTCCTGTTTCCATCGCCTTGAATACGGCTGCCCTCTCCGGTTCCGCCATGTCCGCAGCATGACATATCTCCATGCGCTCCGCCAGATCAGTTCCGTCTATGAGCGCATATGCTCCCGCCTCCAGCGCTTCCCGCACACCCTCCGGGTCCACGCAGTCAGCCAGGTTCACAACACATCTGTTCTTCATATCCAGATTGACACAGAAGACCACCTTTTCCACGTCTTCCGTATCAACCGACCGCCTGCTGCCCTGAATCCCCATGCTGAAATATGACTCAGTGTTACAGATGACTACCGCTTTCAACTTATAGGTATATTCACCTGAATCCGCATCTTGCAGGCATTCCTGTAACTCCCCCCGCAGCATGATATACGCCCATTGCGGCAGCCAGGCGGAATTGTCGTTGCAAATGCGATGTCCTATCAATGAATCTGAGAGGATTCTGCTGGGAAGCTGTTCCGGTGTCCCCGTCTCCCTCACATCCGCACTGTTTTCCTCTTCCGATTCCACAGCATCGTCGGAACCGCATTCATCGCCCTCACACGCACACAGTGTCAGACTTATGAACAGGATCAGGAATATCGTATAAAATATCAGCCTCAGTCTTCTCATGACTGCTCTCCCCCCAAATCACATGAAACAGTTGCCATTGCCACATTTCCATTATACACATATTTTCTT
>CAMWWF010000398.1 GCA_947177885.1 uncultured Lachnospiraceae bacterium | reverse complement strand
CATGGACATCATGACCACCATGGAGAGGACGAATGCGGCTGTCATGGACATCATGACCACCATGGAGAGGACGAATGCGGCTGTCATGGACATCATGGCCACCATGAAGAGGATGAGTGCTGTCATGGACATCATGAACATCATCACCACGCGGACGAAGTATTTACCAGCTGGGGCAGTGAATCTCCGGTTAAATTTACGACAGAGAAAATTGAAGAGATTCTGGCCGCTTTGGACAGCGGGGAATATGGTGCTGTTCTGCGGGCAAAGGGTATGGTCCCTGCCCAGGACGGAGGCTGGATTTATTTTGACTATGTTCCGGAGGAGCATGATATCAGAACAGGCAGTCCTCAGGTGACAGGAAAATATTGCGTCATCGGCGCCGGGCTGAAGGAAGATAAGCTGGAGGAGCTGTTCCGGTAACAAAATAAGAGACACATAACAGTGAAATCGCCTGAGGGCAGAGGGGGCATAAATGAAACCGGTATATATGATAAATGGTTTTCTGGAAAGCGGAAAAACCGAGTTCATCAGTTTTACCCTGGCACAGCAGTATTTTCAGATAGAAGGGAAAACGCTTCTGATCCTCTGTGAGGAGGGAGAGAACGAGTACGACCCGGTGCTTTTGAAGCGAAGCCGTACTGAGGTGGAATTGATTGAGCGGGAGGAAGATTTTAATCCCGCCCATCTGTCGGACCTAGAGAAGCTTCACAAGCCGGAGCGTATCATTATTGAATTTAACGGAATGTGGAACTATAAAAACATCAGACTTCCCTGGTACTGGAAGATTGAACAACAGATTACTACAATTGATGGTTCTACCTTTCCGATGTACTATACGAACATGAGGTCTTTGTTGGCGGAGATGATACGAAAATCGGAGATGATTCTCTTTAACCGCTGTGATACGGTTAGAGATCAGCTGAATGCCTACAGGAGGAATATTAAGGCGGTAAATGCTTCTGCAGACGTGGTTTTTGAGGATTCGGAGGGCGAGATAGACGAAATATTTGAGGAGGATCTGCCTTACGACCTGAATCAGGATACCATAGTGTTGGACAATGCGGGATACGGTATTTGGTATTTGGATGCCATGGACCATTTGGACCGCTATGTAGGCAAAAAAATCAAATTCACGGCAATGGTGCTGAAGCCGGAAGAGTTTCCGGAAGGGTATTTCGTGCCGGGCCGTATGGCCATGACCTGCTGTGCGGATGATATGGCTTTTTTGGGATATGCCTGTAAATACCAGGGTACGGATGAGCTTAGGCAGAAAGAATGGGTTAAGGTAACTGCCTTGGTGGCCAAAGAATATTGGGAAGATTATAAGGGAGAAGGTCCCGTGCTTCACGCAGTCAGTGTGGAAAAGGCAAAAGCTCCGAAAGAGGAGATTATCAGTTTTTCATAGGATTGTAAGGTTCTGTGAAACGGAAAGGCTGTGTGGGCAGGAAGTTTGTGTGAGCGGGAAGATGTCCCCAAATATATGAACTGCAGCAGGTAGTGAGATATGGCACAGGACAGAGAAAAGGAATTGCAGCAATTGAAAAACAGGTTCCGGGATTTGGCGGATAAGGCTTATGAACAGGGAATCTTTACATTTACAGGTTTTCTGGGCCTGGGAGAGCAGGATGTATTCTGGAAGGAAGAATCAAAGCTTGGGTATGCAGGGTACAGCCTCAGCGGAGGCTGCGAAAATGCAGACAGGGTAATCTTGCGTTTTGGCAGGCCGGAGGAACTGGGATATGAGATTCCGTTTCCGATTGTCTGTATTTGTATCAGGCCTGCCGCACCCAAATTTGCGGATCAGCTGACTCACAGGGATTTTTTGGGAGCGCTGATGAATCTGGGAATTGAGAGAAGCACAATAGGAGACATTAAGGTAGGAGATACGGAGGCCTACCTTTTTTGCGTGGATTCCATGGCAGAATTTATTTGTGATAATCTGGAGCAGGTAAAGCATACGCCTGTAAAATGTACCGTGACAGAGGAGATCCGGGAAATTCCCAGAGAGAAACCGGTTTCGGTGAATATACAGGTGCAGTCTCTTCGGGCGGATGCTGTTTTGGCCAAGGTTTACAATCTGTCCAGAGAGAAGAGCCTGGAATTGTTCCGTACCGGAAAGGTTTATGTGGACGGAAGGCTCTGTGAAAACAACTCCCGGCAGCTGAAGATGGGGGAGACGATGAACGCAAGAGGTTATGGGAAATTTATTCTGACAGGGGAACCAAGGGAGACAAGAAAGGGCAGGCTGTCTGTGGAAGCGGCTGTATACAGGTAACTGGTGGTATGTATTCATATTCGATCATTCAGTGGATATTCTTTTTCTATTTATATTGTTTTGGAGGCTGGTGCGTGGAATCGGTCTATGTTTCCATTACACGAAGAAAGCTGACCAACCGGGGGTTTCTGCGGGGACCTTTCCTGCCGCTCTATGGCAGCGGCGCCATTATGATGCTGGTGGTGGCCATGCCTTTCAGAGACAATGTGATTATGGTTTATCTGGCAGGCTGTATAGGGGCTACAGTACTGGAGTATGTTACGGGTATTATTATGGAGGTATTGTTTAAGGTGCGCTACTGGGACTACAGCGAATATCCCTTTAATTTTCAGGGACGTGTCTGTTTGGGAACTACACTGGCCTGGGGGCTTTTGACCATATTGCTCACCAGAATTCTCCATGTGCCTGTGGAGGGAATGGTGCTGGCCATACCGAACCGGGCGCTTACAGGAATTACTTTGGTCATAACATTGCTTTTCTTTGGGGATTTTGCGCTATCCTTTAAGGCGGCGGCAGATCTGAAGGAAGTTCTCCAAAGGATGGAGCAGGTGAAAAAGGAAATGCTTCATATTCATAAACGTCTGGATGCCATTGCGGCGCTGGCAGGCCAAGGGCTGCAGAAGAGCAGAGCGGCGCTGGCCGGAGGTGTGGGAACCGTGAAGGAAGAATTGACGGAAGGCGTGGCCGTGAAGCTGGAGGAATTGAAAGCCGGCATTGAGAGCAGACTGGAGGGTATCAAAAATCTGGCGCAGACCAAACCTTCCGAATACCTGGAAAGTGTGAAAGAAGAGATATTAGAGTTGAAGACCAAATACAGGGTGAATCTGGAAATCAGAAAATATCTGGGAGGTCTGAGGGATTTTTTTCAGAGAGATATGATACGTTCTAATCCGGGAATGAGATCCGAAGAATACCAGGAGGCGCTGGAAGAGCTGAAAGAAAGAGTCTCCGAAGAGGACAGGGAATAGGCGATGATGAAAAGCGGATGCGTTCCCGTTCCAGTAGGTACAGCATAAATAAAACCGCAGGCCGGGAATTTTACAACAGATTTCCGGTCTTATTT
>CAMWWF010000397.1 GCA_947177885.1 uncultured Lachnospiraceae bacterium | reverse complement strand
ATCCTCATGGCGCGGTGGTCATCCTGAAACCCAAGGAAGGGCTTGGCATACAGCAGGAGGAGGCGCTGAAGGCGGAGCTTGCAGCGAAGAAGGCTTCCATGAGCGGGGAAGAGCTTACCCGGATCGGGGAGACCTTTGCGGCGCTGAACGCCTTTCAGGAGAGGGAGGATTCCCCGGAGGATCTGGCGAAGATCCCCCTGCTCACCCGTGAGGATATGAAGAGGGAGGCTGCTGGCCTGATCAATGAGGAGCGGAGGATTTCCGGCACGCCCATGCTTTATCATAATATCGATACCAACGGCATCGGATATCTGAGACTGCTCTTCAAATGTCAGGAGATACCGGAGGAATATTTCCCCTATACAGGGATCTTAAAGGGTTGTCTGGGGCTTCTGAATACGGAGCACTTTGCCTATGGGGATCTCTTTAATGAGATGAACCTGGTGACAGGGGGTATGGCGGCAGTGAACAATGCCTACTCCCGTGTGGAGGATCCTGACCGGTATACCCTGACCCTGGAGATCAAGACCAAAGTATTGTATGAGAATCTGGGCAGAGCCATTGAGCTCATCGGTGAGATTCTTATGACCAGTGACTTTACGGATACAAAGAGGCTGCTGGAGATTCTGGCGGAAGGAAAATCCAGAATGCAGGCTCAGATGATTTCCGGAGGACACAGCGTGGCGGTGGGCAGAGCCATGTCCTACGGCAGCGTGTCAGGCACGGTCAGCGAGATCATATCCGGGATTCCCTTCTATCGCCTGACGGCCGATCTGGAGCAGAATTTTGAGGAAAAGAAGGAGCAGCTGGTGGAGAAGCTGCAGACTTTGAGTAAAATGATCTTCCGTCCGGAAAACCTGATGGTGGACTTCGTGGGGGATGAACAGGTCATCACAAAGTTGGAGAAACCCGTAGCGGCGCTGAAGGAAAGGCTGTATACCTGCCCTGTAAAGAAAGAGGCTTATGTTCCTGAAGTTATCAAACAGAATGAGGGGCTTATGACTTCCGGGCAGGTGCAGTATGTGTGCCGTGCAGGCAGCTTTCGCAGAAAGGGACTGCCCTATCAGGGAGCGCTGAGAGTGCTGAAGGTGATAGAGGGATATGAGTATCTGTGGATGAATGTCCGCGTGAAGGGCGGGGCCTACGGCTGTATGTGTGCCTTTGGCAAGTCGGGAGAGGCTTACTTCGTGTCCTACCGGGATCCCAATCTGGGTAAGACACTGGAAATCTATGAGAAGGCGGCGGATGCCATTGGGGCCTTTGAGGCGGATGAGCGCACCATGACACAGTACATCATCGGCGCCGTCAGCGAGCTGGATATGCCTAAGAACCCTGCCGCTCAGGGACTGCAGTCCCTGAGCGCCTACATGACGGGGATTACTCAGGAGATGCTGCAGAAGGAGAGGGACGAGGTTCTCTCCGCCACCCCTGAGACCATCCGTTCTCTGGCGGAGTATATCCGGGCGTTCATGGAGGAGGATAATCTGTGTGTGGTGGGCAATGCCCGGAAGATCAAAGCAGAAAAAGATAAATTCATGAAAATAGAGAACCTTTTCTAGTAAATTTCGTCTGATAAGGTGAAGGCGCTTGTGAGAATACCGTAAGGTTTCCGGTCAGTTTCTTCCGGAAATCGATCCGGTATTTTCTCCGGAATATCATCAATGCGGTCATTTGTCGGGAAGGCAGCAGCCGGAGGGGCAGTGTCGCAGCGTATGATATGTTGAAAGCCGGGAGCAGGACAGCGCACCAAGGGAGGACGGAAGGATGAAAAGGGTGAATGTGAAAAAGGGAACTGTACAAAGGAAAAGGATGTGCCTTGCGGCAATGGCAGCAGCCATGGCGGCAATCCTGATGGCGGGCTGCGGCGCTTCCAACGGCTCCGCGACGGACATGGCGGCGCCTGCGGCAGCGCAGTACAATGGATCGGGCGCTTCTTATGCGGCTGAGAGCATGGAGGCAGGAGGAGGCGCTTTCTATGATGCGGGAATTCCGGAGGACAGCGCCTATGACTCCAAAGCGGCCATGGATACGGCGGCAGTGTCGGAGGAGGGCAGCGGCGGGATGAATGACAATTTATCCCAAAGCAGAAAGCTGATCAGAACCGTGGAACTGGAGATGGAGACGAAAGAGTTCGAGCGCATGATGTCCGAGCTGGAGACACAGGTTCAGGATCTGGGCGGGTACATAGAAAACCTGGAGACCTACAACGGCAGCAACTATTCCGGTTACCGTGTCTCCCGCTGGGCCAATCTGACCATCCGTATCCCCAGGGAGGCGTTAAACGGCTTTTTACAGAATATGTCCCAGATCGGGAATGTGGTCAGACGATCCGACAGTGTGGAGGATGTGACTTTATCCTATGTGGATATGGAGAGCCGCAGGGATACCTTGAAGGCGGAGCAGGCAAGACTTCTGGAGCTGCTGGAGCGGGCGGAGACCGTGGAGGATATGATTGCCCTGGAGGAGCGTCTTTCCAATGTGCGCTACTATCTGGAAAGTATGGAATCCAAACTCCGCACCATAGACAATCAGGTGGATTACAGCACCGTGTACCTGAATCTCTCCGAAGTAAAGGAACTGACGTCCGTGGAGGAGAGGACGGACCTGCAGCGGATCACGGAAGGCTTTCGGGACAGTATAAAGGATATCGGAAACGGCGTCAAAGAAGGGCTGATCTGGTTTGTGGTCCATATTCCCTATCTGGTGATCTGGGCGGCAGTCATCGCAGCGCTGGCACTGATCCTGAAAAAATACCGGAAGAAACGCAGGGCAAAGAGGGAAGCGGCGAAGAAGGAGACAGCGGAGAAAGAGACAGCAGAGAAAGAAAAAGCAACGAAGGAAACCGGAATATCTTAATACTTGTCGCAGAATATTTTTCTGTGACTGCTGCTTACAAACGCAGGCGTAAAGGTGGTTTGCTGAGCTTGGGAGGCAGTGCTATCAGAAAAACAGGCGGCTGCGTCCCAATTTGGTCACCGTAGTTCCAACTGCTGAAAAGGCCGGGATTGCCGGGCAGAGAGCAGAAGGCGACAGGACAGTAGTTCGACGGTGGGAAGATTCCGAAAAGTAGATGCAGTCGGAGACGAAGACAAAGACAAAGATATCAGGTACTGGGTACATTAGGATCAGCACAACACGGAACCGGAGGGAGGTCATTGCATGAGACGAAGGAACCGGAGTATTCTTTTCTGCGGTCTGTTAGTGTTGCTGTTGTGCGCCTGCGGCAATGATACGACAGGAAATACAGAACCGTCGGCCGGGAATGGAAACGGAATAACGGCAGCAGGAGGCGAAGCGGGTTTCCCGGCTAGTGAGGAACAGATGTCGACGGACGGACAGAAT
>CAMWWF010000396.1 GCA_947177885.1 uncultured Lachnospiraceae bacterium | reverse complement strand
CTACGGTGACCAAATTGGGGCGCAGCAGGCCGCGAAGTGGGACGTGCAGACCAAGGAAATGATTTTTCAAACACGTTCTAGGGTGTCACACCGGAAATGAGTGCTCCCTTATTCGCTGTCGCCCGTCACCGTTACATTTACCTGCTGCAGGTTATGGATATTTTTCACCTTCATCCCATACTTCCCGTGCGCTTTTACATTCTCAAGATATACATTCTTAAAAGGCATCTCCGGAAGTCCGCACATATAGACGGCGGTTCCTCCCAATGTCTCCAGTGTGATATCCTTAAAGAAAATCCCATCCACAACAGGGGTTCCGTCATTCACCTCCGCAGGCGTATCCGCGTCAAAAATCTCAGCGCCGTAGAACCCGTCAATGTAAAGGGCGCCGCGGAACCACCGTGTTTCGCCGATCTCCGTATCATGATTGACAAGGGAACAGTTTTCATAATGTATATTCTTAATGTATGCGCCCCGTCCGCGTATCGCCTTTATGCTTGCTATGCTGAACACATTCTCAAAGCTGCAGTTACGGACGAAGACATCCTTTACGCCGCCCGACATTTCGCTGCCCATGGCAACGCCGAAACCGCTCTTGAAAGTACAGTTTTCGATCACAATATTTTCGGAGGGGATCCCGACTCTCCGTCCTTCCTCATCCCTGCCCGATTTCACCGCGATACAGTCATCCTGGCTGGCGATAAGGGAATTCAGCACTTTTACATTTCGGCAGGCGTCAATATCGATCCCGTCACAATTGTGCATTTCATATTTTATTCCATTTTCATCATACTTTGTATGTATCTCCACGTCTTCGATCAGCACATTACGGCAGTAGATCAGATGCAGGCACCAGGCCGGGGACTGCCGTATTTTGACACCCCGTATTGTGACATTATCCGTATTTCGGATACATACCGCACGTCCCCGCTTATGCTTTGCATCCGCCAGTTCCGCTTTAAATAATGCCCGGCCATTAGCATTGATCTCGCCGCTGCCCTCGATCGTAATATTTTCGTGAGGCGCTCCGTCCGTATTGATCAGGCTTGCATAGCACAATTGATCCAGTCCTTCATAGGGATAACCCATAATGGGAAAATCGTCCGTATTTCCGCTGCCCATAAGCTTTCCGTCAACACGAAGGGTGAGATCGCTTTTCAGGAATAATGCGCCTGTGATGAACTCCCCCTGGGGAATGTAGACTGTGGATCCCTTTTCGCATAAATCTATGGCTTTTTGTATTTCCTTTGTGCACACCTTTTTGCTGTTCGGCACTGCGCCGTAATCGGTAATATTGTAGACCTTCATTTTGACATCTCCTCCTGTTCCGCCTCCGCACGAAGACAGCTTTTTCAATTACCTCTGCGGCAGTTTGCACAGCCTCCGAATGGGTCCGCCGCACATTTTCTACAGTTCCTTATTCCTCGAAAGAAAGTATGGTAAGAGAATGAGGCGCAAACAAATATGGGAATGCATTTTCCTTTATCATAAATATCTCTTCCTGCGGTACAATGCGTTCCGGCTCTTCAAAGGTATTTGTTTCATCCAGTCCATAGCCTTTCAGACTGGTAACCGTTACCATGTCCTTTCTCTCTCCATCCAGAGACACCAGAACTTCCTTTTCCTCCCCGGTGAGATTCACCGCTTTCACTATGGTTCTGCCACAGCTTTTATCCACACTGGCCGTCACATACAATTCTTCCAACTGCGGCAGCGGGTCAACCGTATCATTGTAAAGTTCACCGTTGACCCATGTCCTGATCTTTCTGCCGCCCACCTCCAGCTCCAGAAAATATTCCCTGTCCTCCACATGAAAGATCCTCTGTGAGATCGTGGAATTCCTTCCTCCATAGCAGGAAGTCAGATTGCAGTCCCAGTTATCCCAGCCGCCAAACTCCCACTGCAGCAGATTCCTGTCATCCTTTTTCCCAAAATAGATCTTCAGGCCCTTCCTGCCTTCTGTCCTCCGAAAACGGAAGGACACCCTGTAATGGCCGCTGTCCATGTCCGCAACCCTGTTCTCCCGGTTATCCTTATCTACCCATAGATCAGGATATTCCTTCGTTTCCCCGGTTTCACAGTCTGTTATCCTCACTTCCCATATCTTTCCTTCCACATCGTTGCCGGTTATGGATATGCTTCCGGTGATATTTCTCTCATCCAACAGACATATCGTCTCATCCAGCCCCTCCGTCTCAAAGCGTACCGCATCCGTTCCCTGATTTTCCATGAAGAGCTTCTGCACATGATAGTTAGGGGTTTTCAGCACCGCGTGATTGTTAAACCAGAGCATATCCGGTTTCCAGTTCACATAATCCGCATGGCAGAGCATCGGCGCGTAACAGGCCATGGCTACCGCCTCAGACCGCTCCAGATGGGTCATGTAGGCGGCCTCTGCCAGCGCATTGTAATAAGTGTTTCCCCAGGACGCGTACTCTCCGAGGAACACTTTGGGACCCTTTGCATCATAATCCTCATAATGGTGCATATTCGCCAGAAACCACTCCGGCGAGGAATAGTAATGCTCATCCACCAGATCGGAGCCGTATTTAACAGCGGAACTCCATCCCGCATCATAGCTCTCCCCGGATGCAAAGGGGCCTGCGGTATTGATGATCTTAATATCAGGATACTTTTCACGGATGGCTCTGTGGAAACAGGGATATCTCTCAAAAAATCCGTCCCCCACTTCCTCGTTTCCGATGCCGATGTATTTCAAATGAAAAGGCGCTTCATGGCCGAGATCCTTTCTGATCTTTCCCCATATCGTATCAATGCCGCCGTTTGCAAACTCGATCAGATCCAGGGCATCCTCCACCCACTCTCCAAGCTCTTCCAGCGGTACTCCGATCCCCTTATGAGGATTGAACCCTCCCGGCAGGATGGGCACCGGCTCCGCGCCGATCTCCTCACAAAAGCAGAAATATTCGAAATATCCAAGCCCCAGGGACTGATTGTATCCCCAGTTGTTGCGCCAGCTGGGGCGTTCCTCCGGCTTTCCCACAGTCCGCTTCCAACGGTACATGGAATTCCGGTCATAGTCATTCAGGCTTCCGTCATGGATAAGGCATCCTCCCGGAAAACGCATGAATTTGGGATGCATTTCCTGCAGGGCCTGGGCGATATCTTTCCGCAGTCCGCCCTTTTTCCCCAGAAATGTATCCTGAGGGAAGAGGGAAATCATGTCCAGATCACAGCTTCCCCCGGTCTCAAAGGTCAGCACCAGTTTTCCGCAGACAGTGGTTCTAAACGCCTTTAACTGCAGTTCATACTTTTTCCATTCATTGCCGCTGATGATAAGAGTTGCTTCCGCGCAGACAGCCCCATCCTCCGCTTCCACTGTCACACGGA
>CAMWWF010000395.1 GCA_947177885.1 uncultured Lachnospiraceae bacterium | reverse complement strand
GAGTTTATCATGTCAGGACATTCAAAATTTGCAAATATTAAGCATAAAAAGGAAAAAAATGATGCTGCAAAGGGTAAAATATTTACCATTATCGGCAGAGAGATCGCCGTTGCCGTAAAGGAGGGAGGTCCCGATCCCAACAATAACTTTAAGCTTGCCACCGTCATTACCAAGGCAAAGGCAAATAACATGCCCAATGATACCATTGAAAGAGGGATCAAGAAGGCTGCCGGTGATGTGGGAAATGTGAATTATGAGTATATGACATACGAGGGATATGGTCCGAATGGTATCGCCATTATCGTGGATACGCTGACGGATAATAAGAATCGCACCGCCGCAAATGTGAGAAGTGCCTTTACCAAAGGACAGGGAAATATCGGCACACCCGGATGTGTGTCCTTCATGTTCGACAAGAGGGGACAGATCATCATCGACAGGGAAGAATGCGATATGGAGGCGGACGACCTGATGATGACGGCGCTGGACGCGGGAGCGGAGGATTTTAACGAGGAAGAGGACAGCTTTGAGGTGCTGACTGATCCTGAGAGCTTCGAGGATGTGCGCAAGGCTCTGGAAGACGCGGGGATCCCCATGCTCAGCGCGGAGGTTACCATGATTCCCCAGAACTATGTGACACTGACCGATGAGACTGCCATTAAGAATCTTCAGAAGACACTGGATATGCTGGAGGAAGATGATGACGTTCAGGCAGTATACCATAACTGGGATGAATAAGCATTTGCTTTCCGATGAAGAATGATACCGTAGCAGGCGGTATGGGACTGAGTGAAAGGAAGGTGTGTATGGACAAGCTGGCAATTGTAGTTCCCTGTTATAACGAGGAAGAAGTTCTGGAGATCGCGTCGAAAGAGCTGAGAGGAGTGCTGGCCGATCTGGTGCAAAAGGGAAAGATTGCGGAGGACAGTTTTATTCTGTTTGTCAATGACGGAAGCAAAGACCGCACATGGGAGCTGATCGAGGAAGAGAATAAAAGGTATCCTGTCCAGGTGCACGGCGTAAAGCTTGCGGGCAATGTAGGACATCAGTTTGCCCTGACGGCAGGTCTGATCACCGCGAAGGACATGAGCGATGTGACCATTTCCATAGACGCGGATCTTCAGGATGATGTGGCTGTCATCGAAGAGATGATTGATAAATTCCATGACGGGAATGATATTGTGTACGGTGTCAGGAGAGAGCGTAAGACGGACACCTTTTTTAAGAGGACCTCGGCCCAGGCTTTTTATAAGCTTATGGACATGATGGGAGTCAAGACGGTATACAATCATGCGGATTTCCGCCTTATGTCCAGGCGCGCGGTGGAAGAATTCTCCAAATATAAGGAGACCAATCTTTTCCTGCGAGGCATGGTACCCCTTATCGGTTACCGGACGGACAGTGTCTATTATGACCGAAAGGAGCGTGTGGCGGGAGAGTCCAAATATCCTTTGAAAAAGATGCTGGCGCTTGCCTTCAACGGGATATCCTCTTTCAGTGTCAAGCCCATCAGCCTGATCCTGGGAATGGGACTGTTTATCATTTTCGTTGCCGTACTGGCCGCAATTTATGCTTTTGTATCCTTCTTTACCGGCCATGTGGTTCCGGGCTGGACTTCCATGATCCTGTCTATCTGGTTCCTGGGGGGGTTGCAGCTTCTGGCAATCGGTCTTGTGGGGCAGTATATCGGTAAGATATATATAGAGGTAAAGCAGAGACCGCGTTATAACATTGAGAAAGTAGTCTGAAAGTTGCGACTCCGACAGGCTCCCGCGAAGCGGGCGTGCTGCCGCTCAGACGGTTTATCGAACTGTGATTTAAGATACAAAGGGAACCAATGCGAATGAGTTGGAAGAAGAACGTATTCAGCTGTCTGATGTGGGCGGTTTATCTGCTTATGATCGGCACAGCGATGATATTTACCGGAAGGGTGATCTGTGATTCCTTCGAAGTGGCAGGATACTTTGAGCTGGTGATGCCGGCAGCGTATCTGTTGCTTACGGGCATCCTTGTGTTTGTGCTGCACCGGTTGGCAGTGAATTTGGGGGCGGATTCCCGGAGAGCGGGAAAGGGTTCGGTATGGATAGAGGCATTACTGATTCCGGTATTGTTTGCGGCAGGAATATTCCTGCGGTGGACGGAAATGCAGTCGGAGGCCTTTGCGGTACCGGACGATTCGGTGTATCTGGAACTGTCATATATTTCTGCCGACGGACAGGGGATCCCACAGTTTGCACACGGCGCGGTATATCTGTATCTGTGGGGGCTTCGTCTGTGCTTTATGGTGTTGGGCAATAAAGCGGCAGCGGCAGTGTGGCTGCAGATCGTGCTGCAGCTGTTCAGTGTGCTGCTGCTTCACTTTGCGGTCCGGAAAATGGCAGGCAGATTCCCGGCGGCAGTGATGGTGGCTTTTTTCATGCTGACGCCCTATATGGTGGAGAAGTCCCTTGTACTCTCCCCGGAAATGTTGTATCTGCTGGCTTTTTCCGTTGTTCTTCTGTTTGTTTCCCAGGGAGTAAAATATCGGTTCGGCTGGGGATTCTGGCTGGCGACAGGTGTGTTGGCCGCTGTTATGGCCTATCTGGATGTGGCAGGATTTCTGTTGCTGCCGCTGATGCTGGGTGTCATTGTCATGCGAAGAGAGGATGACGGCAGGAAGTCCTTGAGCGGATTGGCGGGATCCCTGCTGGGGCTTTTGGCAGGGGCGGCGGGCTGTGTGTCAGCGGATGTGATGGGCAGTGGGAAGACCTTTTCCGGGATCATCGGAGCATGGGGAAATCTGTACCGATGGGAGGATATACAGCTTTCCGTGACGCTGCCCAACTTTGACATGGTGTGGATGATCACTCTGATCCTGTGTTTTATGGCGTGGGGAATTTTCAGTTTCTGGTGCGGCAGGGGAGTGGACCGTTTTACTGTGTGGATCTTTTGCCTGAGTATTGCGATACTGCTGCAGTGCATGGGGATGTTCACGGAGGAGATGAACGGATCCTGTTATGTTTTCCTGTTCAGCGTGATCCTGGCAGGACTGGGGATCAGTGAAAGTATGGCTGTTTATCCGGTGGAAGAGACTGGGACTGAGGAGGAGACGGACAGGCTTTCGAAGAACGGTAGTGAGTTGGAGATCATAGAGCTTTCGGAGGACGAAGAAACGTTGGAGACAACAGAGCTTCCGAGGGGCGATAACGAGTTGGAGATCATAGAGCTTTCGGGAGACGAAACTGTGTTGGAGACGGCAGCATTCTCGGAGGACGAAACCGTGTTGGAGATGGCAGAGCTTTCGGGAGACGAAACCGTGCCGGAGACGGCAGCATTCTCGGAGGACGAAACCGTGTTGGAGATGGCAGAGCTTTCG
>CAMWWF010000394.1 GCA_947177885.1 uncultured Lachnospiraceae bacterium | reverse complement strand
GGGTGCATCCAGGCAGAAGATATGTCCTCCTATCTCTACGGAAGAATCCGGACTCATGAACCATTTTCTGGTGGTCTCTCCGTTACAGGTAAACTGTACCTCATAGGGGAAGAAGGCATTTAACTCGGTCTGTATGGTATAACTTCCATCCTCCGCGAAATAGTCATCCGCACAGTCATTTGCAGACACACTGTTTTGTGCAACCGTCACATTGCCATGTCCCGTGTTGAAAACAACCGTGTCAGAAAGAACCTCCGGATTCGCGACAGTGCCCTGCGGATCCGCGGTAACACCGTTCAGGTCCACGACAAGGTCTTCCAGCGTCACCACAGTACCCTCCGGCACCACTGTTGAGGCCTCAAGCTCCGCAATACTTTCCGCAGACAGTATGTCTTCCGCCTGCGTCGGCAGAATGGGAAACGCCAGCACTGCTGCCAGCATCATTGCCACTCCGCATTTTACATGTTTCCATTTCATGTTTTTGAGTTCTCCTTTCCGGAATTTACATTATGTAGCTGTATATTGACATTTTCAGCTCATTTATACAAGTATAACTTATATTTTTACAACTTTCAACCATGTTTACCGATTTATTTTGCAACAATTACTTCTATAGGGCGAACGCCCGACATGAAACAAGTTGCCGGTAATAAAGATGCTTTCGGGCAAAATGGCAAATCCGGCAACTTATGACTGGCATGGCTGAACTGTTACCACTGCGTCTCAGAAGAGAAAAATTATGCTTGACATTTTCCCGATCCCGTTTTATCATTTATACATCATCATTTTATTTCAATGATGTATTCCGGAATTTTATTCAGGATCAGAAATCATCATCCGGCGCATCGCCGTTATCCCAGAGGACAAATTATGGATAAAATACGTATTAACTGGCATGTGGCGGCCATTTGCGCCATTAAGATCACCTTTCGCGAATATTCTGAATATCTGCAATACTTCCAGGAATACCGCCTCGCAAAGAGCGGATACCGCATTGACCTGTTAATGATAAGGTCAGCTCCTGATATTAAGATTCCACTTAGTCTGGCTTACATCTTCCGGTCACATAATCTCTTTGAGATCAAAGGGATCCATTCCTCCATAACCATCCACTCCTACTATAAAACGATCGGTTACGCCGCATTGCTGATCGCAGAGGATCCCAGGATACCTCCCTGCACTCGTGACGAGATCAGCCTGTCATTCCTCTGCCACCATAAACCGGTAAAGCTTCTCAGATATTTAACGGAAGAATGCAAAAAAAATATTGCAAAATCATCAAAATGGATTTATCATATAAGTGGGGATATTTTCCCTGCACAGATCATCATCGTCCCGGAGCTCTCACCGGAAGAGGCACTCTATCTGCGCTGCCTTACTGACCGCCTGGATGATGCCCGGCTGGCAGAACAGCTTGCAGACGATTATTCCAGGCATCAGGGACAACAGGAATACGAAGAATATATGAACCAGTTGGTCAATGCCAATCTGTCCACGAAAGGAGATATGCTTATGTGCTGTGAAGCTATTTTCAGATTGTACGGCACCAGTTCCAGGGAATTCTATGATAAGGGTTTTCAGGATTGCGCCGATAAAGTACGCGGGATAATCGCTGAGAAAGATGCAGAGATCGCTGACAAAGATGCGGAGATCATTCGATTAAAGAAGCTGCTGTTAATACCAGATTGACCTGTATTCATGACAGCGGCAGGTTCTGATATCCCTATAGCTGCGTTAAGAATCAAACCGCTGTCACACTTTGTGGGATGTAAGGCCCAATTTGGGAGGCGTAGTGGGCTACAGTGACCAAATTGGGGCGGAGCAGGCCGCGAAAAAGCTGCTGTCAATACCGGATCGGCCTGCATTGACAACAGCTCTGTATTTCTGAATAGTTACAAATCTTTTATGGTATCACAAGCACCTGTTTCGCATAGATGCGTTCCGGGTTGGATAAAAGGTTTCTGTTTGCCTCATAAATCTCTCTCCAGCGCTCGTTCTTTCCGTAAACTTTTCCGGCAATCCTCCAGAGATTGTCCCCGGGCTGCACAATATAGTTGTTCCCTGATACAGACATAGATGTATTCCATGTCATTGCAGACATTCCTGTCATACCGTTTCTGACTGTCATATAAATTATAAGATGCTGGCCTACACGAAGTCTGTTGGGATTCCTTATTCCATCCACATTGTCCTGATAAATCCGCCTCCAATAATTGCCGTTGCCGAAAAATCTTCCGGCAATCTCCCAGAGACTATCCCCGGGCTGCACGACATAATCTATCACTGTCACAGGATCAGAAACCGATACCTCATCCCGGCCATCATAATCTGCATCATTGTCCATGTTTCCGCTGTTTCCCGTACCTTCGGAGTTCTCCATGCCAGAGATCACAAGGTTTTGAGCGGCACGCCGCAATTCTCCGGTGCCCTGGGTACGGAACTCAAGGCTCAGAGTATGGCTTCCGGTTCCCGCATCTGCCAGTGTCTGGTTCCGAATCGTGATCCTGGTACTGCCGGCATCAGAAGTGTATTCTATCCCGCTCTGCAGCCGCCTTCCATCAAGGTAAACAGCGTCCTGGAATTCCGTATATTCGCCCTCTGAGACCAGAAGCTGAGTATCACTTCCGGACAAGCCGCCTATATTAAGATTCGGCACAGGCTGAGTGATCTCATATCCGGAATCTGATGCATTGCCTACATTTTCATCCGTATTATCCAGTACGATCAGTGTCAGTTCCGCATAAGCGGGCGGATATTTCGGATCACTGTAGGATGCCTGCACTGTCATCTTAAATTCTCCCGCTTCAAGCGGAACACCGTATATTTCTCCGGTGGCAGGATACATTTGCAGCCCCTCCGCCAATCTGCCCTCCACTACAGAGAAGGTGACCTGATTGCCGGGATCCGTATTGTCCGTTCTTATCGTGTAGGAATAAGGTACATATTTCACCCTGACTACATCCGACATGTTCAACTCTTCGGTGCTTGTAGTGATATCCGGGCTGCGTGTGAGGAGGACACTGGTGCTCAGGTTTTGCGGCAGTTCTGTAACTTCTGTTCCATCGGGCAGATGCCAGACGGTATTATTTTTTGCCGGCAAAATAACAGATATTTTCACGTTATATGGAGTATAAAGTGTGGATAATGCTCCGCATCCATATAGCATTCCTTCACAATCATGTGATATATTTCCAAAATCGAAACTGCTTAAGTCCAATGTTCCCAAGCTACTACAGCCTAAAAACATACTACGCATGTCTGGCACATTCCCAGTGGTAAAGCTGCTTAGATCCAGACTTCCCAGACTGCTACAGCCATAAAACATACCACCCATGTCTGTCACATTCCCGGTGGTAAAGCTGCTTAGATCCAGACTTCCCAGACTG
>CAMWWF010000393.1 GCA_947177885.1 uncultured Lachnospiraceae bacterium | reverse complement strand
GTCTTAACGCTTCCCACGTCCGTTAAAAGACAGTCCGACGACATGATTTCCCTGACTGCCGCCAGATTGGCGTCGTTTTTCTGGACAGGGGCACATAAGAAAATATAATCACAGCAGGCAAAGCGCCGGTCGATCCTGTCTGCCGCCACATCCGCGATATGCTGTTCCAGAGCAAGTCTCAGGGATTCGCCGTTCAGGTCATAGGCAATGATCCTGACTCCGGGGACGGACTGCTTCAGGGCTCTGGCGATAGAACCTCCGATCAGGCCGAGACCGATAAAACCACAGGTTAGTTCAGACATAATGATATCCTCCCAAATGCCGCAGCGCGGCAATTTTTTACATGGGTATACTATAGCACTTTAAAGCGCGAAAATCAATAGCGGATAAAAGGCTTTATGCTGTAATGAAAGCAGGTGATCATATGCCGATCAGTCTTGAGACGGCTGAAAGTGTTGCTTACTGTGGCGGGAATAGTTCTTACTGAATTGGACAGGATCAAAGAACAGGGCTGTGGCCTTGCGCTTTTTGCTGACGGGAAAGGGATATCATATACCGCTGTCCGGTCACGGTCTTTGAGTGATCTTCAGGGCACAAAAAATGGAAGCAATGGGGCTCGAACCCATGACCTCTCGCGTGTGAGGCGAACGCTCATCCCGGCTGAGCTATGCTTCCGTGATTCCTATTATATCACTATGAACACAAAATGCAATATTTTTAGCCGTTTTTTATAAAAATTTCCTCTGCACATCCGCATTTTGCTTATTTAGGAGCGGATTGCGTTATTTTTCGGATCATTTATCGATAGATTCCCCACAATTGACAAATATTCTATTGTAAAAAGTAAGAATATTTAGTAAAATAATCACATGGGGCTTTTGAAGTCAGAATTGTTTTCGGGCAAAATACCCAAATGAAACATAAAACGGAGGAGCGTAATATGAAAGTTTACACAACTGACAAGATTCGTAATGTTGTGCTGTTAGGCCACGGCGGCAGCGGAAAGACCAGTCTGGCGGAAGGTTTTGCCTATTTGGCGGGACTTACTTCCAGAATGGGAAAGGTAACCGACGGAAATACCATAAGTGACTATGGGAAGGAAGAGCAGAAGCGTCAGTTCTCTATCAACACCTCCGTGATTCCTGTCGAGTGGGAGGATCATAAGATCAATGTCATTGATGCACCCGGCTACTTTGACTTTGTGGGCGAGGTGGAGGAAGCTGTCAGCGCTGCCGGAGCTGCCATCATTGTGGTGAACGGCAAGTCCGGTATCGAAGTGGGTACCCAGAAGGCGTGGGAACTCTGCGAGAAGTATAAGCTGCCCAGAATGATCTATGTCTCCAACATGGACGTGGACAATGCTTCTTTCCGTCAGGTGGTGGAAGACATGACCAAACTGTACGGTAAGAAGATGGCGCCTTTCAATCTGCCCATCCGTGAGAACGAGAAATTTGTGGGATACGTTAATGTCATTGCCGAGACCGGTAACCGCTGGCAGGGAAAAGAAGTTGTCCCCTGTGATGTGCCTGAGTACAGCAAGGCGAACCTGCAGATCTGCCGCGATACACTGATGGAGGCTGTGGCGGAGACCAGCGAGGAGATGATGGAGAGATACTTCGGCGGAGAGAGCTTCTCCGAGGCGGAGATCAGGGCGGCGCTGCGCACCAATGTCTGCGACTGCAGCATCGTTCCCATGACCATGGGTTCCAATATTTTGTGTCAGGGTGTCTACACACTGCTCGACGATATCGTGAAATATTTCCCCAGCCCTGAGAACAGACAGGTGGCGGGTATCAATATGAAGACCAATGAGATCTACAATGCGGACTATGATTTCTCCAAGGCGAAATCCGCTTATATCTGGAAGACCATCGTTGATCCGTTCATCGGCAAGTATTCTCTGATCAAGGTCAATTCCGGTGTGCTGAAGACGGATGATCTGCTTTACAATGTGGACCGCGACATCGAGGAGAAGATCGGTAAGATCTACGTGCTCCAGGGCAACAAGCCTATCGAAGTGCCCGAGCTTCACGCGGGAGATATCGGCGCGCTGGCGAAGCTGACGGCGGCAAGGACGGGCAACAGCCTGTCCACCAAGGCTACCACCATCAAGTACGGCAAGTTCGATATTTCCACTCCTTATACTTATATGCGTTATAAGCCTAAGAATAAGGGAGATGTAGACAAGATTTCACAGGCGCTGCAGAAGCTGACTCATGAGGATCAGACACTGAAGGTGGTGAATGACGCGGAGAACAGACAGACGCTGCTCTATGGCATGGGTGATCAGCATCTGGAGATCGTTGTCAGCAGACTGTTAAATGAATATAAGGTTGAGGTGGAGCTGGCGAAGCCGAAGATCGCTTACAGGGAGACCATAAAGGGCAGATCGGATGTGGAATTTAAATATAAAAAGCAGTCCGGCGGACACGGACAGTACGGTCATGTCAAGATGCGCTTCTCACCTTCCGATGATCTGGAGACCTCTTTTGTGTTCGAGCAGGAGGTGGTAGGAGGCGCTGTGCCTAAGAACTATTTCCCCGCGGTAGAGAAGGGATTGCAGGAATCCGTGATCAAGGGACCTATGGCGGCATATCCGGTAGTGGGCGTGAAGGCTGTATTGTACGACGGTTCCTATCATCCGGTAGATTCCTCCGAGCAGGCTTTCAAGATGGCTACCATTCAGGCATTCAAGAAAGGTTTCATGGAGGCAAAGCCCATACTGCTTGAGCCCATCGCCTCCATAAAGGTGACAGTGCCCGACGCATACACCGGTGATGTTATGGGTGACCTGAACAAGAGAAGGGGACGTGTGCTGGGCATGAACCCTGTTGCGGGCGGCAAGCAGACCATCGAAGCGGATATTCCCATGAGCAGCCTTTACGGTTACTGTACCGATCTGCGTTCCATGACCGGAGGCAGAGGTGAATACGCTTATGAATTCGCCCGTTATGAGCAGGCTCCTTCCGATGTACAGGAGAAGGAAGTGGCAGCGAGAGCGGCGAAGGTGGCTGAGAATAATTCGGATGACTGATGAAGAACGCACGGGGCGGTCAATGACCGCCCTGTTTTGCATTCTTTTCCAGTATTTCGTTGATCTTATCCAATTCCTCCTGAGTGCTGTACTTCTTGATAGCAGCGATTGCCGCCTGCATTTCCTGGGGGGTAAAGACGAGATTTTCCTGTTTTGCCTTTTTCATCATGGGCATCAGGAACATCATCATTTCTTTCTGGCTCTTTCCCTGGCCCTGTGTGAACATCTGTGACAAAAAATCCAGCTTCTTTGGTGAGATATCCTTTACCAGCTCATCGGACATCCATTTGGGGCGTTCCTGCTCTGACATGCTCAAAATTCCTCCATTCTTGTAATAAATTAAATTTTGGTTTAATAA
>CAMWWF010000392.1 GCA_947177885.1 uncultured Lachnospiraceae bacterium | reverse complement strand
GGTGGACGTCTATGGTGAGGGCGTGTTGATCACCGGTGAGAGCGGTATCGGTAAGTCAGCGGCGGCACTGGAGCTGATCAAGCGTGGACATCGTCTGGTCACTGATGACGTGGTGGAGCTTCGAAAGGTAAGTGACGAGACACTGATAGGCTCGGCGCCCGATGTGACCAAGCATCTGATCGAGCTTCGGGGTATCGGCATTGTGGATGTGAAATCCCTTTATGGCGCTTCTTCCGTGAAGGATACCGCCAATATCGATCTGGTGATCCGTTTGGAAGAATGGGATAAGGATAAAGAATACGACAGACTGGGGTTGGAGGAGAATTATACGGAATATCTCGGCAACAAGATCATCTGCCATAATATTCCCATACGTCCCGGACGTAATCTGGCAGTCATCTGTGAGACGGCTGCAGTAAACCACCGCCAGAAGAAGATGGGCTATAACGCGGCTCAGGAGCTGTACACCCGTGTGCAGAGATCTCTGGCAAGAAAGCGTAATGAAGACGAAGAAGAGGAATGATGAATGATGAGCAAGTATGCATTTGGAGTGGATATCGGAGGCACTACCGTTAAGATCGGTCTTTTTGACGGAGAGGGCTGCGTGTCGGATAAATGGGAAATTCCCACAGTAAAGGATAATGGAGGAGCTTCTATCCTGCCGGATGTGGCCCGGAGCCTTTTGGATAAGATGAAGGAAAAGGGCATCAAACAGGAAGAACTGGTAGGAATCGGCGTGGGGGCGCCCTGTGCGGTGGACGGGGACGGCAATGTGGTAAGCGGGGCGGTCAACCTCGGATGGAAATCATTTAACATACCTGAGGCTCTGAGTGCATATATTGATGTACCGATAAAAGCAGTCAATGACGCCAATGCGGCAGCTTTCGGTGAGATGTGGCAGGGCGGTGGCAGGGGCCATACCAATATGGTGGCTGTGACCTTGGGAACCGGTGTGGGCGGCGGCATCATTGTGGACGGAAATATTCTGACCGGCGCTGTCGGAGCCGGCGGTGAGATCGGCCATATCCATATCGATGACGAGGAGACGGAGGCCTGCGGCTGTAAAAACAAGGGCTGTCTGGAGCAGTACGCGTCTGCAACCGGTGTTGTCCGTCTGGCAAAGAGACGTCTGGAAAAGGATGATGCCCCCAGCACTCTGCGGAAAGGTTCTGTTTCCGCTAAAACGGTTTTTGACGCGGTGAAGGCGGGAGACCGGGTGGCGATAGAGATTGCGGAGCAGTTTGGCATGTATCTGGGCAAAGGACTGGCCATTGTGGCTAATGTGGTCAATCCGGAAATCTTTGTCATCGGCGGCGGAGTCTCCAAAGCAGGAGAGATACTGCTCACGTTTGTTGAACCGGAATTTCAAAAGTATGCACTTCATGCATGCAGGAATACGAAATTCGCTCTGGCAAAGCTGGGCAATGATGCGGGTATCTATGGTGCCGCCGGATTAGTATTGGGGAGTAGGAAGTAGACAAAATGATCAGTACAGCAGTAGTTGAGGCTTTAAAGGGATATGTTCCAGAAGAAAACATCAGTTTACAGGAGGAGATGGCAGGTCACACCACCTTTCGAATCGGTGGGCCTGCTGATTGCTTTTTGCAGTTGGAAAGTGAGGAACAGCTGCGGAAGGTCCAAAAGTACCTGAATCTGGTGGGGGAATCCAGTTTCATTCTGGGTAATGGAAGTAATTTACTTGTCAGCGACAGAGGATATCGTGGTATCATATTACAGATCGGGCAGAAGATGAGCCGTATAAAGGTGGATGGCTGTACCATAGTTGCCCAGGCGGGAGCCCTGTTGTCCCAGGTGGCGAAAGCGGCATATGAACACAGCCTTACGGGGTTGGAATTTGCTGCCGGGATTCCCGGCACGCTGGGAGGCGGCGTGGTCATGAATGCGGGGGCTTACGGCGGCGAGATGAGTCAGGTTGTGACCCTGGTGAGGGTGATCGACAAAAACGGTGAAGTTATGGAGCTGGATAACAGTACCATGGAGTTTGCCTATCGCTACAGTACTATTAAAAGGTACCCTTTTACGGTGACAGAGGTCACTCTGAAACTGGCAGAGGGAAACAAAGAAGAGATTCGTGCAAAAATGGAGGAGCTGGCATTAAAGAGAAGGGAAAAGCAACCCCTGGAATATCCCAGCGCGGGCAGCACGTTCAAGCGGCCGGAAGGGTATTTTGCAGGGAAGCTGATCATGGATGCCGGTATGCGGGGCTTCCAGATCGGCGGAGCCAGAGTGTCCGACAAGCATTGCGGATTTATCGTCAACACCGGAAAAGCGACTGCGGAAGATGTGAAAGATGTGATAGAGGAGGTACAGGACCGGGTGAAGGAACTCTTTCATGTGGACCTGGAACCGGAGGTTATCTTTTTGGGATAAAGGTCAAAGAACAGCTGTTGGTGCGATCGTGCCGGCATGACCGGAACAGCGGGTAACAGCAATGTTTTTCATGGCGGGAGATGAGCGACATATGAGATTTGTGATAGTGACCGGAATGAGCGGCGGCGGAAAAAGTACTGCTTTGAAGATGCTGGAAGATGCAGGATTCTATTGTGTGGATAACCTGCCCGTGTCCCTGATCGAAAAATTTGTGGAGCTGGTATCCGTGCCGGGCAGCGAGATCGGCAGAGTGGCTTTGGGTTTGGATGTCCGCGCGGACCAATCATTTGAAGAGACCACAAGGATCCTGGATCAGCTCAGGGACAAAGGTTATAGTTTTGAAATCCTGTTCATGGACGCCAGTGAGACTTCATTGATAAAGCGCTATAAGGAGACGAGACGCGTTCATCCCCTTGCGGCGGACGGCAGGGTGGAGGATGGCGTCAGAAGAGAGAGGAAGGTGCTGGAGAACGTTCGGAAAAACGCGGATTATGTTCTTGACACTTCCAAGCTCCTGACCAGAGAATTAAAAGAAGAACTTGACCGTATTTTTGTGAAGAACGAAGAATATAATAGTCTCATGATAACGGTAATGTCCTTTGGCTTTAAACACGGCATTCCCGTAGATGCGGATCTGGTGTTTGATGTACGGTTCCTGCCGAATCCCTTTTATATTGACGAGCTTAAGAAAAAGACCGGAAATGACAGGGAAGTGCAGGACTATGTGATGAGCTTTCCGGAGGCGGATATTTTTATGGAAAAGCTGACAGACTTAATACAGTTCCTGATTCCTAATTATGTTAAGGAAGGAAAGTATCAGCTGGTGGTGGCCATTGGCTGTACCGGGGGGAAACACAGAAGTGTCACGCTTGCCAATGAATTGTACAAGCGTATGAAGGACAAGGGAAAATATGGCATGAAACTGTATCATAGAGACATTATGAATCAGGGCACTTAGGAAATGTCAATTTCAGGGGAAGAAAAGGAAGAACTGGCCAGGAA
>CAMWWF010000391.1 GCA_947177885.1 uncultured Lachnospiraceae bacterium | reverse complement strand
TTGATGCACACTGCGCCCGCAAGTCTCGCAATATTGCAAAGAAATGTGTCCTCTGAACAATGTGTCCTCCGGACACATTGCAATTATGGACTTCGCAAATAGAAAAGCTGATGTCCACTGCATTTCGGATCACAGAAGACATCAGCTTAGATCAAAAACAACGCTGAGAGCAGAATATCTTTTTCACGCTCTGATTTGGCAGACGACGTCCCACTACGCCCCCCAAATTGGGGCTTGCAGCCCACAAATCCAATTCCAGACCGGACGGAAGGGTCGGGCCGTTTAAGAT
This sequence comes from uncultured Lachnospiraceae bacterium, assembly GCA_947177885.1. The sequence continues at coordinate 3,111 of CAMWWF010000391.1, read as the reverse complement.
ACGGCCGCACTGATCGCGGCAATGGCGCCGTCCGATACGGCGGTGGCCACCTGCCTTACCTGCTTTACGCGGATATCTCCCGCCGCATAAATGCCGGGGATGGCCGTTTCCATCTTATCATTTACCGGAATGAATCCATTTTCCAGTTCCAATTCATGATACATTTCCGTATTCGGCGAAGAACCCGCGTACACGAAGATTCCGCATCCCGGATCGATTATGGTCTCCGTATGCCCGTCACTCTCGAACCGAACAGTCAGTTCATCCACACACTCCTTCCCTGCAACCTTTACAAGGCGGGCGCCGAGCATCAGACCGATGTTATCCGTCTTCTCAACCTTTTTCCGGAATTCGGAAATGCACCCCAGTTTATCCTCAAAGTGGATGATCGTCAGCTTCTTCGCGAACTGCGCCAGATACAGTGCCTCTTTCACAGCTCCGTCCGCACCGCCCACAACATAGATATTTTTACCCTGATATTGGAGACCGTGTCTAAGCGCATTTAAGCCGATTCCCTTTCCCTGGAACGCAGTCTCCCCCTCAATGCCCAGTTTATTCGGAGTACAGCCATTTGCAAGAATGACTTTGGGGGATGTATAGACGGAATTCTCCGTAATGACCCGCTTCTCTTTTCCGGAAAGAGAAACCTCCGTAACCTTCCCGTATACGATCTCCACACCTGCATTTAACGCCTGTTCCCTCATACGGTCTGCGAAGGTTTCGCCGGTCTCTCCTTCCACAACAGCCGTATAATGGGTCACGGTTGAGACATTTCCGATAATACCGCCCACCTTGTCTTTTTCGATGATCACGGTTTTTAAGCCTCTGCTGACCGCATAGATTCCCGCGCTGATCCCTGCCGGTCCCGCGCCGATGATGATCAAGTCATACATGGTTTTTCCTCCTTCAGAATTCCTATAGACTCCTGGAATGTGTTTGGTTTTCCTACTATTTTGTCCAATAAACCGGATAATAGTCCCCCTAAGCCAGCTCCTTTTTGCGCTTCTGCCGCTTATAGACCAGAATACCAATATACACTCCCAGAAATCCCAGAATGATTGTCACCAGCACCGCAGATTCTCCGGGGCCACCCATCTTCACTTCCGCCCACAGGCGATCCACCAGCTTACTGGTACTTTCCGGCAGATTCACAAATACCTCCGTGCGCTCCAGAACCTCGTCCTCCGGGTAATAGATGGGGCTCTCCACCATTTCCTCATCCATATATGCCTTTGCGGCGCTCTCCGGTGTGGAATACCCCACATAATTCATGTTGGCCCCGGCGATCTCCGGATCACAGAGGAAATTGATATATTCCTCCGCTTCCGCCTTATGGCCGGAGGTGGCGGGAATGCACATGGCATCCACAAAATAATTGGTTCCCTCATCGGGCACCACGAATTCGATACTGTCGCTGTTCTCCACCAGGATCGCCGCGTCTCCGGAATAGTAAGGCGCGATCCAGGCCTCGCTGCTCTCCATCTTGTCAAAGATCCGATCCATGACATAAGCCTGCACCAGCGGCTTCTGCTGCTTCAGCAGAGCCGCCGCCTCCGCCCAGTCGTTTTCGTCAGTGGTGTTCAATGACTGTCCCAGCATGAACTGGGCAATGGCAAAGGAGTCCCTGGGGTTATCAAACATCAGAATCTTCCCGGCATAACGGTCATCCCACAGGACGGACCAGCTTGTGATCTCCTCCTCAATATAGTCCGTATTGTAAAATAAGCCCACCACGCCCCAAGTATAGGGCACCGAATAGCGGCTCCCCGGGTCATAGTCGGGATCCCGAAAGCGCTCGTCAATGTACTGATAATTGGGAATATTGGAAAAGTCCAGCTCCGCCAGCATATTTTCATCAATGAGTCTGGACACCATATAGTCCGAAGGGATGATCACATCATAATCGGCGCCTCCCCCGGCCAGCTTGGAGTACAGCGCCTCGTTGCTGTCAAAGGTGGTGTAGTTGACCTGGATCCCGGTACGCCGGGTGAATTCCTCATTCAGATCCGGGGACCCGTCGGTGCCGTTGGCGATATACTCGCCCCAGTTATAGACATTTATGGTAACGCCCCTGTCCGGAGCCGCATCCCCTTCCGTCCGCACATTCCCGGCAGAACCCGCATCCTCACCGGCCAAAACGGTTTTGACCGAAGCCGGGGCCAGACAAAATGCCAGGCAGAGAGTCACACACATATGCCATCGTATGAAACGTCCTTTTTTCATTTGTATACCCCCTGCGTGCTGCAGCACGCACACCAATCATAGTCTGCTTCCAAATTTTTATCCATGCCTTTTCTGCATGAGCCCTTCCCAGGCAGGAACAGGTCCTGGAGCGTGTCTGGAAATTCTTTCCTGCCATCTGCACGCCCCGTGAAAAGGCATTTTTCAAACACACACAGGCGCACGAACCATACGTCAGATCCGGCTCTGCACTACATGCCGTCATGAAGCTCCGGAGTCTTCTCCGCCTTACGGTCCCTGGCATTGCGCGTATTGACAATGATCAGCAGCACCATCACCACCGCAAACATCACCGTGGACAGGGCATTGATCTCCGGGCTGATCCGTTTCCGGGTCATGGAATAAATATAAATAGGCAGCGTCTGCGTCGTTCCGCTGGTAAAATAACTTATCACAAAATCATCAATGGAGAGCGTAAACGCCATGATCAGCCCTGTCACGATCCCGGGCATGATCTCCGGCAGCACCACCTTGAAGAAAGCCTTCACCGGAGGACAGCCCAGATCCTGAGCCGCCTCATAGAGATTGGGATCCATCTGGCGCAGCTTGGGCAGCACGGACAGGATCACGTAGGGCAGACAGAAGGTAATGTGTGCCGCGAACAGCGACCCCATTCCCAGACTCCTCCCGCCGAACAGTCTCACTGCAGACACGAACAGCAGCATCAGAGATACGCCGGTGACGATCTCAGGATTGACCATGGGAAAGTTCGTAACGTTCATCATGATCCGCCGGGGCAGGCGCTTCATGGAATTGATACCGATGGCCGCCATGGTGCCCAGCACGGTGGACGCCGCTGCCGAAACCACCGCGATGAGCAGTGTATTACACAGAGCTTCCATGATCAGCCTGTCCTCAAAGAGCTTCCGG
>CAMWWF010000390.1 GCA_947177885.1 uncultured Lachnospiraceae bacterium | reverse complement strand
CAGACAAGGCGTCCAGATTCGTCCTCTTCATTCCAATCTCCGTTCCTTCATTCCTATCTTTAGGAACTGTTCAGAAATTACTTGTGACAAAGATGCTAAACAAATGTTCATCTGCAAAGAAGAAAATCGCAGGCATAGTGGGCTATGTCAAGATTTTCTGATGCCGTAGATGAACATTTGGACAAGTCATTGTCATGAGTAATTTACTAACAGTTCCTTATAACCGAAAGTCATCAACAGAGGTTCCCCATCGGAGATATTATTAAATTTCCTGCCGCTCAAGCATCTTAACAGCCGCTTCCATGGAAATACATTCCGCATATCTCTCCGGCCAGATAAAATCATTGTAATAATGATAGCAGACATCCTTTTTCATGTATTCATTATCAAATGTAGAATTTGTATTTTCCGGTACGATCATCTGATAGCCGTGCTCAAAACCGCTCTTTATAGTCGCATCTATGCAGAAATTAGTCTGCAGGCCTACGACCATGATCGTTTTCTCCTGCTTTTCCGCCAGATATTTCACCAGACCCGTGGAATCGTCAAAGGCACTGTTTACCGTCTTATCAAATATACGCTCCTGCCCGTCCGGAGCGAAGTCCGCAAATATTTCAAACTCATCATCCCCCACGGAAAAGCCCGTCCCGGGGCCGTCGTCATGCCTCACATATACGACCTCCACATGGTTCCTTCTCGCCGTGGAGATCAGGGTCCTGATGTTTGTCTTCAGAGCTTCAAAATGGTATAATCTCTCGTCCGTAATCCCCTTTTGGGTATCGATCACTAGTAATATCATGGATTCTCACACTCCTTCGGTATATATTTTATCAGGTCATCAATGCCGTACTTCTTCCGGATCTCCGCGGGGAGATTGGGATAGAAGGTCAGCGACGCATACTCCAGCGCCTTATTCCCCCACAGATTCCCTGTGGAAAGCAGATATCCGTAATAATCTTCATCAAAATGAATATGGCAGGATAATTCTCTGATAACCTGCAGGCACATCACTGTGTCAATATCTGCTTCCGTACGATTCAGCAGAACATCATACTCCGATTCCAGAATGAGCCGCGAAGTCTCCGGCGGCTGCCCGTCTGTCAAAAGCCCTATTGCAATATCCATATAGGATCTGACCGGTTCCGGCAGATCATTTTCCAATGGAAGCTTTTCCACTCCGGATTCCTGCAGATGCTGGATCGTTCTCATAAAATAACACAGAACCGCATCTAAAGTTTCGCTGTCATATCCGCTGCTGCGAACGCTCATAGGCTGTTTCCTCCCTGTCTTTCATCTTCCCGTATAATGCAGGCTCTCAGCTGACTGAGCTTCCTGCAGACTGCATTACACTATTATTTCCAATAGCTTTTCCATATCATTTCATTTCCCGATACAGCAGAACAGAATCTATCTCCCTGAATCCGTTTTGCAGATAAAATTTATGCGACGGATATCCCCTCTGTGTTCCCAGAAGTATGGAATCGCAGCCTTTCAGCCTGAGACTGTCCGCCATTAATCCGATCAATTCTCTTCCGCAGCCCGTTCTTTGATATTTCGGGTCTATACAGATATCTTCCAGCCTGAAATAATATGAGCCGATGCAGGGGATCACCAGTCCCAGAGCGACTCCCAGAATATCTTTTCCCTTCCCAAGAACGTAAGCACATTTTGTATCAGAGTCCAGAAAATCCATGAGATACCTCCGGACATCATCCACCCTGTATCGCTCATTCCAGGGAGCTTCGCCGTATGCATGTATATAGATTTCCGTACATCTATTGACCAGTGCCATGTTCATTTCCCTTAATTCTGCCATATCAGTGTCTCCACATGCCCCAAGATCCTCTTGCCCCTTCCACAAACAAACCTTTTTTTCAATCCGATATGTGACTCTGCCTTTCGCTCAACGGATATTCGTACACTGTCCGAATTTATTTCTCTGCTGCTCTTTCTGTCCGGTCATTTGCAATCCGGTTTTCCCCATAACTGCCTCTTTCAGGATGTTGAAAGCATGAATGCATAAATGGGATCTGCCAAAAATCCAGGGAATATATATTCCCTGGACTTCGGCGCATTGCCTGTAAAACGGATCTATTTGTCCCTGATCTGCCCGTGAAGTGTCTGCAGGGAGTGTACTTCCCCGTTGCCGGCCTTCTGCACATAGAGGATTCCCTCCGCCGTGGCGCGGGCAGCGGCGATGGTGGTCATATAGGGAACCTTTGCCTTGATGGCAGCCTTTCTCAGGTAACTGTCGTCATGCACACTGTCATTGCCGATGGGTGAATTGATGATCAGGTCAATGTTCCCGTTGGTGATCAGATCCAGCACATTGGGTCTGCCCTCGTAGAGCTTCTTGACCAGTTCCGCCTCGATACCCGCCTCGTTCAGCAGGGCGCAGGTATTTCCGGTGGCAATGATCTTAAAGCCCGCCTCCTTGAAGGCCCTGCCCACTTCCACGACCTCCGCCTTATCCTTCCGGTTTACACTGATCAGCACCGTGCCGCTCAAGGGAAGTCTGGTCTGGGTAGCCTCCTGGGCCTTGAAGAATGCTTCGCCCACAGAGGTGGAGAGCCCCAGCACCTCGCCGGTGGAACGCATCTCCGGTCCAAGGACAGGATCTACCTCCTGGAACATGTTGAAGGGGAACACCGCCTCTTTCACGCCGTAATAGGGAATATCCTGCTCCTTCAGCCCGGGCACGGGAGAAGGTCTTCCCGTGATATCCGCCGTGATGATCTCCGTCGCCAGAGGCACCATGCGGATATTGCACACCTTGGAAACCAAAGGCACGGTGCGGGATGCTCTGGGATTCGCCTCCAGCACATACACTTTTCCGTTCTCAATGGCATACTGCATATTCATGAGCCCCTGTACATGCATCTCCTCCGCGATCTTTCTGGTATATTCCTTGATGGTGGCCACATTTTCCTCCGAGATATGTCTGGAGGGGATGATGCAGGCGGAGTCCCCGGAATGCACACCTGCAAGCTCCACATGCTCCATGACCGCCGGCACAAAGGCATGGGTGCCGTCACTGATGGCATCCGCCTCGCACTCCGTGGCATGATTCAGGAAACGGTCAATCAGGATCGGTCTGTCGGGAGTCACGCCCACCGCCGCTTTCATATAACCGGTAAGGCTCTCATCCTCATACACAACCTCCATACCCCGGCCGCCCAGCACATAGGAGGGACGAACCATCACAGGATAGCCAATCTTCTTCGCGATCTCCAGGGCTTCCTCCACCGTGGTAGCCATGCCGGACTCCGGCATGGGAATCTCCAGTTTATCCATCATGGCGCGGAACTGATCCCTGTCCTCCGCCAGATCGATCACAGAGGGAGATGTGCCCAGGATCCGCACGCCGTTTTTCTCCAGATCCGCCGCCAGGTTCAGGGGAGTCTGTCCGCC
>CAMWWF010000389.1 GCA_947177885.1 uncultured Lachnospiraceae bacterium | reverse complement strand
GACCAGATGGGCATCATCCATCACTCCAATTATGTCAAGTGGATGGAGGAGGCCAGAGTGGCGTTTCTGGACTATGTGGGTCTGGGATACGGAAAGGTGGAAAAGCTGGGGATCGTGTCGCCGGTGGCAGGAGTGTCCCTGGAGTACAAGAGGCAGGTACAGTTTGGCGATGAGATGGAGATCCGCGTGGAGGTACAGAAGTATAACGGAGCGGTCATGGAATTTTGTTATGAATTCTATAATCTGACCAAAGAGGAGATCTGTACCAGGGCGACTTCCAGACACGGTTTTCTGAAGGATGACAGGATTGTTTCCCTGAAAAGGGAACTGCCGGAACTGGACCGGCTGATGACGGAGTATATGGAGAAAGAGGGACAGGGATGATCCCCTCCGGTAAAGTATTTGCACAGCTTTTACAGGCAGATTTCCGGTCTGGGGACAATGATCAGGCAATCTGAACAAAGCTGTCCGGTATCGGAAACAGGGCAGAGACGATACGGAATGGCGAGCGTGCAACAAAATGGCGCAGAGGCGGTACGTAATGGTGAGCATGTAACAGAAGAGTGCGGCGGATGAAGAGCGGGCAGGATTCATTGTTCCCGGATATCACGGATTATGGAAAATGAGTGATTACGATACCTGTGGGACTGGAAACAACTATGTCCCGGGAGAACAGGAAAAGGAGAGAGCGATGTCTGAAATATGTAACGAGATCAGAGAGAAGCTGTTCGAAATGAGTGATGCGGAATATAAGGCATTTCATGCGAAACTGATACCGACGGTGCTGGAGGAGAACATAATCGGAGTCCGCACCCCTGTGCTTCGCAGGTATGCCAAAGAGATGAGCAGACATCCGGAAATCGGAGAGTTCCTTGGGGCGCTTCCCCACCGGTACTATGATGAGAACAATCTTCACGGCTTTGTCCTGGAATCTTATAAGGATTACGGGAAATGTCTGGCGGCGGTGGAAGAATTTCTGCCTTACATAGATAATTGGGCTACCTGTGATATGCTGGCACCCAAGGTGTTCGGCAGGCACAGGGCAGAGCTTCTGGAGCCGGTCCGCAGATGGATCGCTTCGGAGGATACGTATACCATACGCTTCGCCATAAACATGCTGATGCGCTTTTATCTGGATGAGGATTTCCGGCCGGAATATCCGGAACTGGTCTCCGGTGTGGTCAGCCATGAGTATTATGTGAACATGATGATCGCATGGTATTTCGCCACAGCCCTTGCCAAGCAGTATGACACGGTTCTGCCCTATTTGGAGCAGAGACGGCTGGCGCCCTGGACACACAATAAGACGATTCAGAAGGCCTGTGAGAGTTACCGGATTACGGCGGAGCAGAAGGCGTATCTCAAAAGTATGAAAGAGAAGCTGCCCCGGTCTTCGTCCTGAAAGGATTTCTTTTAATGGCAGTGGAACATATATTTCCGGGGCATGTTTGAAACAGGCTCCGGTTCGGAACCGCTGAATCAATATTGAGGTAGGGTACAAATGAGCAATTTATTTTATGAGATCACAATGTTGTTTTTCGCCTATTCGTTTCTTGCGTGGACGGCGGAGACCACGGTGGCGGTAATAAAACTTAAGGATTTCCGCAACAGGGGCTTTGCATCGGGGCCCTTTTGTTTTATTTATGGTTTCACGGGAGTGCTGCTGACCATATTCTTTCAGGAGCTGCGGAACGATGTGCCCTTTCTCTTTCTGGGAAGCGCTGCGGTGGCTACCGCAGTGGAGTGGTTCACGGGAAAAGCGCTGGAAAGGATGAACCGTAAGAGATGGTGGGATTACTCCGGCAAAAGGTGGAACTTTGACGGGTATATCTGTCTTCAGTATTCTGTGCTCTGGGGATTGACAGGCCTTCTGGCAGTGAAATATGGCAATGGCCTGATCCTCAGTCTGTATCGTATTCTGCCGGGAATGGTCGGAAGAGCGCTGATCTGGGGGCTTGTGGCAGTGGGGCTTCTGGATCTGTCAGGTTCCCTGATGTCGGTCTGTCATCTGGAGGAAAGGCTTCCCCGGGTGCTGGGATGGAACCGGCGGCTGCAGAAATGGACGGTAGGGCTGGCCGGCAGGATATCAGGAAGCGTAGAGAGACGTATCAGGAAAGCGTATCCATCCACCGCACAGGCAGAGGCGGCAGGCATGGAAAAAGCGGAGGATAAATGCGGTTTTGTGCAGTTATTCTGGCTTTTTGTCATAGGGGCCTTTATGGGAGACCTGGTAGAAACCCTGTTCTGCCGGATCACGGTGGGCGTCTGGATGAGCCGGAGCAGTCTGGTATGGGGAGATTTCAGTGTGGTGTGGGGACTGGCAATTTCTCTTGTGACAGCGCTTTTATATAAGAGCAGGGATAAGCAAGAGTACCATATTTTCTGGATCGGTACTTTCCTGGGCGGAGCCTATGAATATATCTGCAGTGTGTTTACGGAGCTTGTGTTCGGGAAGGTTTTCTGGGATTACAGTGAGATGCCCTTTAATCTGGGAGGCAGGATCAATCTGCTGTACTGCTTCTTCTGGGGGATCGCCGCGGTTGTCTGGATCAAGGTCTTTTATCCCAGGGCAGTAGCGTTGATATGTTTTATACGGAGAAAGACGGGGCGTGTGCTGACGGTATTGCTGGCAGTTTTTATGGCGGCGAATGTCTGCGTGTCCGTCCTGGCGCTGATCCGGTATGACACCCGCGGGAACGGACAGGAGGCTGTACATGGATGGGAACAGGTGATGGATCAGTATTTTGATGACGCCAGAATGGAGCGGATCTATCCGAATGCGAAAGCGCAGTGAGGATCACGCTCTGAGAAAAAATTTAGCCCGCGGTAAGAGCGCCCTTGTCCACAATGGAATCGGTAACCTTTGTAAGGCTTTCCTGTCCGCCGCTGTGATCATCAAAGGGTAACAGAGCCCAAGTTCTTTGTCAATGAAATATGTATGAAAAATTCATATGAATTTCATTGTAAATACGGGACTTTTTGTATAATTGAAGTGTGGCAGAAGTAGGATATATCGTATCTTGTGTCACAGATTTTTAGAAATCGAGGTGTTAAAGTGCAGGACGATACATGGTAAAGCGTACCGCAAAAAATAGCGTATTCCTTGACCTTTTTCAAAACAAGAGTTATCTTCTAAAGCTTTATAAGACGCTCCACCCGGAGGACACCACAGCGACAGAGGATTCCCTGACTGATATGTCACTGGAAGAAATTGTGGATTATGTTCTGTCATTATCACTTGAAGAATTAAAAGAACTTGAAGCCGAGGGTATGCAGTTGGCGTAATCAACAGAACAATTTGATATCAATAAAACAGCGTAAAGGCGCATGGAACAGTAAATTGTAAACCATGCGTCTTTTTTGCGCCCAAAAGGAGGAACATGAGCGACAACATTCAGACCAACACCACAG
>CAMWWF010000388.1 GCA_947177885.1 uncultured Lachnospiraceae bacterium | reverse complement strand
ATGAATGGATGATCGGTTATCTGCTGCAGAAAGATTCCGGTCTGGCGGCGGAACTCCACACTTTTCATCCTTCTGTCTGCAACCGCCTTGACCGCAATACCAGCGGGCTTGTATTATGCGGAAAGACACTGGCGGGGCTACAGTTTCTGAGTCAGTGTATCCGGGAGAGAAGCGTTCGGAAATTCTATCATACCGTCTGCGTGGGCGAGTTAAGGGATGCGGCACGGATTCAGGGATATCTATATAAGGACAGGAGAACCAATAAGGTATCTGTCTCAGGACAGGGAAAAAGAGATCCGGAAAATAATCCGGGATTCGGACAGGAAAGAATGCTCCGACGACAGGTGCCCGAATGTGACAAAGCATTCCGAAAGCGGGTGTTCCGGGAACAGGATGCAGTTTCGGATTACATTGAGACTGAATATGTCCCTCTTGGCGTCCGAAGTGGTTACACGTATCTGAAAGTTGAACTGATCACCGGAAAGCCCCATCAGATCCGCGCGCACCTGGCGAGCATGGGACATCCCCTGATCGGTGACTTTAAGTATGGAGAGGATGCGGTGAACCGCCGCATGAAACGGAAATTCGGCTTGAACCATCAGCTGCTGCACGCCTGTCATGTGGTATTTCCCGAGATAACTTCGGGGGTGGGCGTCGTTCTCAGCAGACGGACGTTCACAGCGCCGGAGCCGGAACTGTTTTTGACCATAAAAGCATCGTTGGAACTGTAGTTCCTGTAATATGGTTCAACGGAATCTGGGAGGAAAAATGGAGAAGCGAATGGACAGACTGGAAATGATCACGTCGATTATTGCTGTCGGAAACATTCCGGCATGGATCCTGAATATGATTGTCGGTGGCGGAAGCGTCAGGGGACTGCTCCTGGGATGTATGCGGTTTCTGCCGGAGCAGATCTAGAAAAAAAGGTTTCCCGGATAAACAAAGGACAAAGGAACTATCTTATTTTATATGTGCTCATTGGGTGTCTGCCGGGTATTGGGACGATAGCGGTTCATTTCATCGGATTCGTTGTGGGAATGGTGTCCGGATGGCTATGCGCCAGACGGAAATTCAATCATTTGGCGAACCAGTCACAGAATGCGCCTTGATTCCGCGGGCAATGAGCCAAGTCAACATGGTTGACTTTGTTAGAGCAACTGACTTGGCGCTACAGGCAATGAATTAATGAATACCGGGCAGGAAAGGGCTAAGGAAAATTATGGCAACATGGAATTCCAGAGGGCTGCGCGGCTCCACGCTGGAGGATATGATAAACCGCACAAATGAAAAATATGAGGAGGCGGGACTTGCCCTGATCCAGAAGATCCCCACCCCCATTACCCCCATCAGGATCGATAAGGAACACCGTCAGATCACCCTTGCCTACTTCGAGCAGAAGAGTACCGTGGACTACATTGGAGCGGTACAGGGGATTCCCGTGTGCTTTGACGCAAAGGAGTGCGCTGCGGATACCTTTGCCCTGCAGAACATACATGAACATCAGGTGAAATTCATGACAAACTTTGAGAAGCAGGGCGGGATCTCCTTTTTCCTGATCTATTATACCCACAAGGATGTGATGTACTATCTGCCCCTGGAAATGCTGCTCTTCTTCTGGAACCGGGCGAAGGAGGGCGGCAGGAAAAGCTTTCGTTACGAGGAACTGAATCCCACTTATATTCTGCCTAAGAAGCACGGCATTTTAGTCCCCTATCTGGATATGCTGCAGAGGGATCTTGAGGACAGGGAGTGAATTCCTTGGCGCCTTTGTGAGGGCACGCGGGCTTTGAAACAATATTTATGCAGTCACTGTTTCATTGTACCATATTATGCCTGAAATGCTGAAAAATCCGCATTTATTAAGAGTAGTTAATTGTAAAACGCTATCAAAGCGTATCAGACGAGTGCAGCGATAAGAGCATGGCTCTGGCGAAGTCGGACGGAGCCCGGTGTACCAAAACTTTCAAATATTGACAGGTATGCGTGCCAAAGCGCGCAAAGGAGTGTAAGCATGAGCAAGAGATTATTACATACTCCCGAGGGAGTAAGGGATATTTATGGAAAAGAATATGAGCGGAAGCTCTACGTGGAAAAGAAGATCCATGAGAAGCTGCATCTCTATGGATATAAGGACATTCAGACTCCCGCCTTTGAATTTTTTGATGTGTTTTCCAGGGAGGTGGGGACAACGCCCAGCAAGGAACTATACAAGTTCTTTGACAAGGAGAATAATACTCTTGTGCTGCGCCCTGATTTTACCCCCTCCATCGCCCGCTGTGCGGCCAAATATTTCTGTGAGGAACAGGTGCCCCTGAGATTCAGTTATATGGGAAATACCTTCAACAATACCTCCAATCTGCAGGGAAAGTTAAAGGAAGTGACCCAGATGGGAGCGGAGCTGATCAACGAGCCTTCCGTGGAGGCGGACGGAGAGATGATCAGCCTGGTGGTGGAAGCGCTCCTGAATGCAGGTCTGAAGCGGTTCCAGGTCAGTATCGGCGAGGTGGAATACTTTAAGGGCCTTTGTGAAGAGGCAGGTCTGGACGAGGATACCGAGTATGACCTGAGGGACTGCATCTCCGGGAAAAATTATTTTGCGGCCCAGGAGCTGCTGGCAGAGAGAAAGGTGGCGGATCCTTACCAGGGAAAGCTGCTTAAAGTGGCGGATATGTTCGGCAATATGTGTTCCCTCACCGAAGCCAGAGAGATGGTAAACAATGCCCGTTCTCAGGCGGCTGTTGAGAGGCTTGAGAAACTACATGAAGTGCTTAAGGCTTACGGTGTGGCTCAGTATATCTCCTTTGACCTTGGTATGCTGAGCAAATACAATTATTACACGGGTGTCATTTACAAGGCATATACCTACGGGGTGGGAGAGGCGGTGGTCAAGGGAGGCAGATATGACCGCCTGCTGAAGCAGTTCGGCAAGGAAGCTCCCGCTGTGGGCTTCTGTGTGGTGATCGACAGTATCATGGAGGCGCTTTCCAGACAGAGAGTTGAGATTCCTCTGGAAGATGAGGCGCGGGTGATCTGTTATGATGAGACGGATTATGAAGAGAAGCTGGCGGAAGCCAGGAGACTCCGCAATGAGAATATCGCCGTGATCCTGAGCAGGAATGAGCGGGGCGGAAAGTGATTCTTCCGACAAAGATGCATGGAATAAGCCGCCATATGCAGTTTATTCTGCGCTGATGGATCATATGTCCGGCATCGAGAATACGGCACTGGAAAACAGAGCTGTTAAATACAATGATCGCAGGATTTTTCAGAAATGCTCTGTACGGAGACGGAGCAAAATGTGTTGGTTGCGCGGAAAGGAGATCGGGGAAAATGAGTGAGGACAGATATCTGACCTTTGCACTGGGCAAGGGCAGACTGGCAAATAAGACCATGGAATTGTTCGGGGAGATCGGGATCACCT
>CAMWWF010000387.1 GCA_947177885.1 uncultured Lachnospiraceae bacterium | reverse complement strand
CACCATCCACAGTGATCTCGCCCTCCCATGGCTCATACATGCGGCAGAGAAGCTGCAACAGCGTACTCTTTCCCTGTCCGCTTCTTCCCACGAAGGCAATCTTTTCCCCCGGCTCTATCTGTAAGCTGAACTTTCTCAGAACGCAGGCCGCCCCGGCGGGATCCGGTTCCGCGGCCGCCTCTGCCGCCATATCCTGTTCGCCAGGTCTTTGCTCTCCGGAGTTTTTCGCGTCAGGCCGCCATTCATCCCGGCCCTGTTCGTCAGGCTTCCTCTCTCCGGCTCCCCGCTCTCCATTCCCCCGTTTGTCATATCCAAAGGACACCTCCCGGAAACGGATACTGCCCTTGCGGATCTCCATATCTTCCGCTCCCGGAAAATCTTCCTCCGTCTCCCAGGTCAGCAGCTCTTCCACACGCCCGATCCCTGCCAGGTTAACCGCGATATTTGTCAGCTTCCCGCCCAGAGCGTTAAAGTAAGCGGCACAGGTGGTAAAATAAGCCGCACAGGCCACAAACTGCCCCACCGTTATAGTGTCTCTGACAATGCAAAAGGCCGCGATACAGTAGATACAGAGCTGCCCCAGCAAGGTCAGCGCTTCGTTCACGTTCACAGATGCCAGCTCCTGATAACCTGCACCCACTTCTTCCTCTATGACCTGCCTGGTCCTGATCTCATAGTCACTCTTTACCTTCTGATGGGCATTCAGCAGCTTCCACTGGGAGATTCCCGTCATCATTTCCAGGATCCACGCCTCTGCCAGACCTTTCTGCTTCCGGATGTTCCGCTGACGCTCTTTCAGCTTTGCAGCAAAATGCCGTACAGACCATGCCATCACAGGAGTCAGCAGAATGGCCACCACCCCTAGCAGCCAGTTTGTATACAACAGATACCCTATGGAAATGACCAACTGCAGGAAATTGGCCAGCACATAGAACAGACTCCGGTGGATAAATTCCAGAAAACACTCCGTGTCATCCATGATCCGCTTCATCACATCCCCGCTCCGGATATCCGTCCAGACAGCGGCCTTCAGCCGCATAAGTTGTTTGAAACAGCGTTTCCGGATATCTACCACATAGGAAGCTTTCAGATGCGCCCACAGATAATTCAGCGCGCCATGGCCGCACTGGTTCAGAAAATAGAGACCTGCATATAGTAAAAAGTACAGCAGAAATCCTCTCATCTGCTGTTTATAGAATATCTCATCCACAATCTTCCCTGTGACATAGGGGAACATCGTCCCCGACACCGTGCCGAACAGCACGGAGAACATCAGAAGGAGAAAGCGTCCTCTGTACCCTTCTGTTGTCTTGTAAATAAATTTCATTCCCGTATACCTCCTGTCTCAGATTCCCTGAGCATGTTTGAAAATACTTTTCCCGCAGTGTGCTGATCTTTCAAACTTACTCCAGTATAATGGGATATTGGCCTGATTTCAACGGAATTAAGAGAAGCTTAAACTCTTCTGCCTCAGAAATAAAAGAATTTTCAAAGAATTTAATGATTTATTTCGGAATCTTCATAATTTCTTCATTTTCGCAACGGAAAATCTGCATCTCAATGCATATCAGGATATATAAAAGCGGCGGAATATAATAGCAGTGAGTAATCTGAACCGGTACGCAAAGCGGGCGAACGAAACCGGGAGCATCTATGCGGCGGACATTAAGGATTTGCAAAATCCTCCGGACAAGATTTGGGACCGCCGATGTCAGCGGCAGCTCCTGGTCGTTGTACTTACACTCGTCGGAGAAAGCGATACGATAACGTGAAGCAAAAATCTGCTGGGCATCATTCAAAACAGAATATTTGACGATTGCCTCATTCTTCTGAGAACATAAGATAATGCCAATAGTGGGATTGTCGTCTTCATTTTTGTAAAGTGCGTCGAACATCCGGATGTAACTGTCCATCTGGCCGATATCGCCGTGGGTCAGTTTGCCAACCTTCAAATCAATCAGCACATGGCATTTCAGGATGCTGTGATAGAACACGAGGTCAAGATAAAAATCCTCATCTTCATAGCGCATCAGCTTCTGTCTGGCTGCAAAGCAAAAGCCGCGCCCCAACTCCAATAGGAATTCCTGCAATTTGTCGATCAATGCCTGTTCCAAATCAGACTCCCGCAGTGCCGGATAATTCTTCAGATTGAGAAATTCCAGCACATAAGGAGCTTTGATGAAGTTCTCCGCAGCTAAAGGAGCTGTAATTTCCATAGCTTCATCCTTCACAAGCGTCTGATCTCTGCTTGCAAGAAGGCGCTCATAATACAATGTGGAAATTTGGCGCTCCGATTGGCGACTCGACCATGCGGAAGCGATGGCCTCGTTCATATACCACTGTCTTGCCTGTTCATTTTCCACCGACAGCAGAAGGCGGTAATGTGTCCAGGTCAATTGCGAACGCAGTGCGTTCGTATTTGGAAACACCACATAAAATTTCTTCATCTGTTGCAATGTCCGCACAGAAAAACCTTTGCCAAAGTCCTCGGTCAACCGGCCGGATAACTCTTGCAAGACAGATTTTCCATAACCAGCCCGCGCATTGCCATTTTGCTCATACTCTACTATAATGCGCCCAATCTGCCAATAGGCTTGTACCACCGCAAAATTGACCGCACTATACGCCTGTTTGCGCGACAACAGGAGAGTTTCTTTCATTTCAGAATAAAAATATCTTGAACAGGAATTAGATTATGGTCTCCCACTGCTTATTCCTCCATCTTTACCCTGGTTAAGCGAATGATAATATTGCTTAGCAAGCGCCTTAATTTCATCCTCATAAGCTTTGCGGCAAACCTTTTCCCACTCTGTAAAATCAGGGTTGTTATCAATGCATTTTTTAATTATTTCTGCAATTGTGTTAATGAAATCCAGTTCATTCATCAAAAAAGCACTTGGCGGGCGATGTCCCACTACGCCACCCAAATGGGAAATGTCAACTCATTTCCGCTAAAGTGCTACATTTTTAAGAAATGTTCACATCTGCAGTTCACAATACGCCGCATCTGTATCGTATTCCGCTTTTATTCTTTCTAAGCCAACTTCAGCTCCACCAGTTCATACTCCCTGCTGCCCACTCCAAGGTCGGCCGCCGCCTCAACGGTATGGACGCCGTTCCTGGATTCGATCCGCTCCAGCAGATGATCTCTTCCGGGATCCTTGGATGCATAGACCAGATCCAGACATGCCTGATCCAGTGCCACCGGATCTGTGGAGGACAGAATGCCGATATCCCCCATGGCAGGGTCTTCCGCCACGGCGCAGCAGTCACAGTCCACGGACATATTCTTCATGACATTGACAAAGACAATATTCTCCCCGAAATGATCCACAATGGTCTTGCCGGCATCCGCCATGGATTCCAGAAATGAATCATGATCCGAATTCCAGAAATCCTCCACATTTCCCACGCCGTGAATATAGG
>CAMWWF010000386.1 GCA_947177885.1 uncultured Lachnospiraceae bacterium | reverse complement strand
GATGGAATTGATATGAACACGACAGAGAAGATAAAAGTATTGGAAGAGAGGCTGCAGAAACTGTCCTCAAATGAAAAAGAAAATTACGGAGTGTGCAGGAAGATCAGAAGGGAGATCCGAACTCTCCAAAGGGACTTTGCATGCCACAAATCAGATGAAAACGTATAATTCGGAGTGAAAATGTTAAACGGAAATCAGAAAGTCGATGCGATTGCGTGGGAGGCTAAGAAACAGGGAGTTTCTTATGGAATGTTCAGCGCCATGCTTAAAGAAGATAGAAAGCAGCAAATTTATAAAGCGTATGAGAGTTATCTGGAAGAAAAACAGGCGGCAGAAAAAAGGAGACTTAAAAAGCATAAGACCAGCTAAGCCAGATAAAATAGCTTCCGGATAACAGCAAGGGAGGTTTTTATGGAAAATCATTTATACGAGGAGGATGAACATGATAACAGTTGAGCATTTGACAAAATGTTATGGCGATTTTACGGCTGTGGATGATCTGTCCTTTGAAATTGAGGAAGGACATGTGTATGGATTTTTAGGCCCGAATGGAGCCGGAAAATCTACCACCATGAACATCATGACTGGCTGCCTGTCCGCCACGGCGGGGCGTGTCACCATTGACGGATATGATATTTTTGAGGAGCCGGACAAGGCAAAACGGCTGATGGGTTACCTTCCGGAACAGCCGCCCCTTTACCTCAATGAAACTCCCGTGGAATACTTAAAGTTTGTAGGGGAGGCAAAGGGGCTGAGAGGCAGGGAACTGGCTGCGCAGATAGAGGCTGTGATTTCACAGACCAGGCTGGAAACCATGAAAAACCGTCTGATCTCAAAGCTGTCAAAAGGGTATAAGCAGAGGGTGGATATAGCTCAGGCGCTGCTGGGGAATCCCAAAGTGATCATTCTGGACGAACCCACCGTGGGCCTTGACCCCATCCAGATTATTGAGATCCGGGATCTGATTCGGCAGCTGGGACAGGAACACACGGTTATTTTCAGCTCCCATATTTTATCGGAGGTTCAGGCAATCTGTGAAAAGGTTCTGATTATAGCCAAAGGAAAACTGGTAGCCTTTGATGAACCGGACAATCTGGAGAAACTTTTAACAGCGTCAGGCGCTGTGTCCTTTATCGCGGAGGCGGATGAAAAGGAAGTGCGTGAAATTCTGGAAGGGATGGAGCTGGCCGCTGACTGGCAGTTGAGAGAACAGGAGGATGGCAGCGTTCAGGGAGAGATACAGACAGAAGCCGGGGAAATGTCCCATATCTGCAGACAGCTTTTCTTCGCCTTTGCCCGGAGGGAAAAGGCACTCCTGCAGCTGGCCCCTAAAAAGGCAAACCTGGAAGACGTGTTTATCGAACTGACAGAAGGGGACAGCGGGAAACCGGAAGCGGAAGAAGGGAAAACAGCGGAACGAGACACAGAAGAAAAAAATGATGAGGAAAGGTTGGTGGAGGAATCATGATCGCGGTATTTAAGCATGAACTGTCAAACTATTTTCATTCCATGACGGCCTATATCTTCGGCGCGTTTTTGCTGGCGTTTGTAGGGATCGGAGCCATGATCTACAACATTCAGCAGGCGGTGGCAAACTTTGAGTATGTACTGAGCTTTGTAAGCCTGGTTTTTGTGGTGATCATTCCGGTTCTGACTATGAGGGTGATCGCGGAAGAACGGAAGCAGAAAACCGACCAGCTCTTATATTCTCTCCCCATTACCACCACCCAGGTGGTGCTTGGGAAGTATCTGGCCCTGCTGGTCATTTACCTGATCCCATTGTGCATTGTGGCAGTGTATCCGTTACTTTTTGCCCGGTACGGGGAAGTATATCTGCTGACATCGTATGGTTCGATTGGAGCGTTTTTTGTCATGGGTGCGGCGCTGATTGCGGTCGGCACTTTTTTATCGTCTTTGACAGAAAACCAGGGATTTGCCGCGGGGATCGCCATAGCGGTGTTCCTTCTGAATTATTACAGCGTCAGTCTGGCGGAGCATATATCAGCAACAGCGTTTGGCTCCGCGGCGGCCCTGTGCGTCCTTAGCTGCCTTCTGGGGCTGCTGGTCCGCTGCCTGACAAAGAATGAGCACCTGGCATATGGGACGGCCATTGTCCTGATCGCCGCTGTGGGGATCACATATTTCGCAAACAGTGCCATATTTGAAGGTCTTCTGCCGGACATCATGAAAAAGCTGTCCCTTTTTGAACGGTTTTATACCTTTGTGTCCGGTGTGTTTGATCTGACTGCCATTGTATACTATGTATCTGTCATTGCCTTTTTCTTATTTCTGGCTGTGCAGTCGCTGGAAAAAAGGAGGTACAACTGATGAAGAAAGAGACTTTTAAAAACCGTATCGCCCTGCAGGGAGGGGCTTATTCCCTGGTTATTACAGCTATTGTGCTTGCCATACTGGTGGCGGTAAACATTCTGGTGTCCGCGCTGCCTAAAAATGTGACACAGCATGACATCAGCTCCACAAAGCTGTATTCTGTCACCAGCAATACAAAAGTGGTGGTAAATGCCCTGGATCAGGATGTGACCATCTACTGGATCGTGCAGTCGGATAAGGAAGATGACGTGATAGAGAATCTGCTGGATAAATATGAGAGCCTTTCAAAACATATCAAAGTGGTAAAAAAGAACCCGGATATTTATCCCACATTTGCTGAGCAGTATACCTCTGAAACCGTACAGAATAACAGCCTGGTGGTGGAGTGTGGAGACCGCAGCCGCTTTATCGGTTATGACGATATCTATCTGATGGAAGCCAACATGAACGAATACTCTTATGATACCTCTTTTGACGGGGAGGGAGCCATCACGTCCGCCATTGATTATGTGGTGAATGACGAACAGCCAAAAATCTATTTGCTGGAAGGACATGGGGAAGCCGAACTGCCGGAAATATTCCGTGAACAGATGGAAAAAGAGAATATGGAGCTGGAGACCTTTTCCCTGCTGACAGCCGACGCGATCCCCGAAGACGCTGACGCCATTCTGATCTGCGGACCTTCCAGTGATATCTCGGAAGAAGAGAAGGGGCTTCTTGAGGAATATGTATCAGCTGGCGGAAAGCTGATGGTGATGGCTGGTCCCACGGAGAAGGGGATGCTGACAAACCTTTATGGCATATTAGAAGGTTATGGTGTGGAAACGGTTGATGGGATTGTAGTAGATACAGACGGGGCATTATGCATTTCGGACGCCTTTTGTGCTGCTGCCGGATCTGAAAAGCAGCAAGATCACGGATCCTTTGATCGAGGAAAGGTATTTCGCGATCATGCCTGTTGCCCAGGGTCTGATGGTTCAGGATGGGGAACATGTGACGGAACTGCTTACCACTTCTGATATTGCCTACAGCAAAGCGGCAGGATATGAACTGGATTCCTATGAAAAGGAAGAGGGCGATACGGACGGTCCCTTTGCCCTGG
>CAMWWF010000385.1 GCA_947177885.1 uncultured Lachnospiraceae bacterium | reverse complement strand
GTAACTGATTTTTGAGTGGTGCTATCGGAGAAAAAGACAAGCAATATTAAAAGTTCTTTTTGGACAAATCCTTAGTCAGTCTGCCGTAAATCTCCGCCGCAAGCTCCTCTCCCACCCGGGCGCCTGTCCACAGTTCATAGGCAATAATTCCCTGATACAGCAGCATCTTCATACCGCCAAACGCCCTGCCTCCATGGCTTCTCACCATTCCCATGAAGCGCGTCTCGGACGGATTGAAGATCAGATCATAACCGGTGTGGATCTTCTCATAAAAAGTATCATCTTCTATGACCACATCTTCCACATGGGGAAACATTCCCACGTTGGTGGCCTGAATGGCAAGATATCCGCCCTCCGGCAGTCTCCAATGATCCGCAAGAGACATTACCTTCACCAGCTGCCTGCCCGCAATGCCGTTCACTTCCTCCGCCACAAGCGCCGCTTTGTCCACGCTGCGGTTCAAGAGCAGGATCTCCGCCGCCCCCTTCTGCGCCAGCAGCATTGCAACCGCCCTTGCCACGCCGCCCGCTCCCAGGATCAGCACCTTCTCTCCCGCTATGTTCACACCGTCCTCACACATGGCGCGGTACAGGCCCGGCATATCCGTGTTATAGCCCTTGTAGCCATCCTCCACGGGCACCAGCGTATTCACCGCCCCGATCTGCTCCGCCAGCGGATCGATATCTTTCAAAAAGGGGATCACTTCACTCTTGTAAGGAACCGTCACATTCATTCCCAGCAGATTCAGCGCGAAGGCGCCTTCCACTGCTTCCCGCACATGCCCCGCAGGCACATGAAAAGGGACATACACCAGATTCTGCCCCAGCTTCTCCGCCAGAGTATTATGTATCACCGGGGACATGGTGTGCTCCACCGGATTCCCCATCAGCCCGCAGGTGCGGGTGTAACCGTTAATATTCATACTGATCCTTTCCCTTTCTCAAAATATAGATTTTCTCCGCATGTCTTCACAATTCCGTTCCGCGCCGCATAAGCAGAATATCCACCTTGCCGCACCGCATACAGCAGGGTATGTGCCCCTGGCGTCATTCGCAAAATTTGCAAGCCAACGATAAGCCGGCTTTGCAGGCAGCGTCACAAAGTCAGCTTCCATGACTTAGCGCATTGCCCGCAGGAATGAAGTCCCGCGCAAAATGGCAAGATCAGGTTCCGGTTTATCCGGATCAGAAAGATCTGTCATGACTTTCTGTGCTTTCTGTGGTAAAAAAACAACACGATCCGTTCCAGATAGCGTTTCAACACAATCTGAATCTCCTCTTTGGGGTGAATAGGCTTCACCAGATAAGTAACAATTCCCGCTTTTTTTGCTCCCCATACATCCGTAAAAAGCTGGTCTCCCACAAACAATGTGGTCCGCGGTGTCGTCCCCATTCTCTTCATGGCAGTCTCATATCCCTTCTTTCCAGGCTTTCCCGCCTTGAAAATGTAAGGGGAACCCACTCCGTCATGAAACATTTTCACGCGGGGTTCCTTGTTGTTGGATAAAAGCATGGTCCCGTAACCCACTGCCCGGAGCCGCTCAAACAGAGCGACCGCCCTCTCGTCCGCCGGAGCGCCATGAGGCACCAGTGTATTGTCGATGTCAAATATCACGCCCCGATATCCCCTATGGTACATGTCTTCATAATCAATATCATAAGCGCTGTCAATCTCATTATCGGGATAAAAACGTTGCAGCATAACGCTCCTTCCTGTTCAGACTCTTCCGAATCTGTACATATCTGAATTATCACAGCACCAGATCAGCCCGTTCCCTGATCTGAAAATGCCTGATATACTGCTCTTCCATGGGAATCCATTTCTCTCGAAAGTTTTCCAACATTTCCACACCGTTCCGCTGTTCGATCCGCTTCAGCTGTTCCTGCGGCTCCACATCACAGAACACCCGCAGTCCCATATATTCTCCGAAAACAGGATGGCAGCTGTATGCGCCTTCCACGATCCGCAGGTTTCCTTCCCGAACCTCCCGCTCTGCGCCGGGTTCCATGCGGCTGCAGTCAAAACATTGATACCGGAACGCCCCCGGACTCTTTAAAGCAGGCAGAACTTCTTCTATAAAACGCTCATGATGTACATTTCCTCCCGGCTCAGCCAGACGCTCCGGCCTGCGCAGCGACGGCGGCAGAAAGAAGTCATCCATATGCACCACACCGGCTCCCGTAATGTCTGCAAGCTGTTCCGCCAGTGTGGTCTTACCGGAGGCGCATCGTCCGTCCAGAGCCACGATCCTATTCTCCCGGGGCATGCGCGCGATAGCCTGCAGGAGAGGGAAAAGGCGGATAAAAGGGCTGCACACTGCGTCCTGAGCTTCCATTGCCGGATGGAGCCTTACCTGCTCCAAAAAGTAATCTCTAAATTCCAACCTTTTCCACTGCTTCCTTTATATATTCTGAGAGCTTTCTGCTCTCCACTCCCATCACCGCGGCATTGCACCTGCTCATAGGGATCAGCAGGATCCTGGCCTCGCTGGAGGCTACCGCCTCCGCCATTCCCGGAGTGATCTCCCCCAGCATGGCATTGGCCATGATAATACCTATGGGACCCACGATCACATCCACACGGCTGCTGTTATAGATCACCGCATTTTCTCCGGTAGCCCCCAGGACCGTCCCGCCCTTCATCATATTTGCCGTAGCCGTGGCATTGGTTCCCACCGCGATCAGCTCCGCTTCGGGATAAGCGCTGCGCAATTCTTCCACGAGACTTTTGCCCACGCCGCCTCCCTGACCGTCCATAATCATTATTTTCAAACCGATACACCATCCTGTCTCTCACATATCCGCTCGTCCTCAGACCAGATTCTAATCATATCATGACCACAGGTTATAATTCAACCCGCTTTTATAAATCATCTCCCTTTTTCGGAATTATGTACCCAATAAAAACGGGCTTATAAATATACATTACAGGCAGATATTTTATAATCAGGCAGCTCAATCTTCCCCGATTCAGTCTGTAATGTTGTCATAGATTGCAGCCCTCAAAATCCTTTGTCATCCTGCTATAAATATCTCTCACCCGTTCCTCACTGCTACCATGAAGATATTGGTGCCAAAAGAGAAAAGAAGTGATAACATTTGCAACATTCATGTGTCGTATAATATCTTGCCGCCGAATTTGTTTCCCGGAAAGCTTTCGGATTTCATTAATATAATAATCCAAGAAAACCGTAGTATTGATCCGGATACCATCTCCGCCTAATCTGCTCAGAAAAAAGCTCAGATCTCCAGACGCTCCGCCAAGGTGCGTCACACTTTGTGGGATGCAAAACCCAATTGGGGAGGCGTAGTGGGGCTACGGTGACCAAATTGGGGCGCAGCAGGCCGCGAAGTGGGGCGTGCAGACCGGGGGAATGATTTTTCAAACACACTCTAGGGAGGGATATGATATGATGATGGATATGAGACAGCTTATAGC
>CAMWWF010000384.1 GCA_947177885.1 uncultured Lachnospiraceae bacterium | reverse complement strand
GAAACCGTCAATGACCGCCAGCTTCTTCACCTTTTGATACTGCTCCTGCACAGCGGCATGGGTGGGGAGCAGACAGTCATGGAACCGCTTTACCACCGTCATGGGGAGAATCACAAGACCGTATTCATGGGGTTTGAAGTAGCCAAACAGGGCATTGGCGATGTTCCAGATGACTGTGGCCTTTTCCTGGATGTTGATGCCGACTTCGGCAATTTTATCGTTCGTCATGGCTGTTTCCCCGCGCTAAAAATGTTTTTTTGCTGTCTCAGATGCTTGTATTAAAATACCTCTCCAGATGCTTTTTAAATGTTGCGAAAATAGCAGCAGCTTTTTCAGTATGGAATTGTGCAATGCGGGGCCAGTCCGTCTCCCGTGACACATCCACATTGGCAAGCGCACACAATATTTTGCTGGATTTGTTTTCATCTGACCGGCTCCAGGTCAGCGCAGTTCCCATAGCCGCTTCGACTTCTCCTTTGTATGTAAGCAGGAAATCAAAAAGTGCCTTGTTCCGCTCCTTAGCGGGCATCCCCAAATAGAGTTCCACCCGAGCTCCATCATAATTTGCTATGCAGTTGATGGAAACACCAGGTATACCAATGAAACCTGTGACGCAGTTGTTTGAAATTGGATTCACATTGCTGAATGGGCCGCTATTGCCAAAAGCAGCCTTGATTCCAGGTAAGGCGTATTCCCAATACCGTTTTCTGAGTTCACGCCACACATCCGCTGTCGCTTCCGAACTTTCTTCATCCCTGAGATAAAAAATAAGTTCGCTTTCCTCCACACCGAACAGCGCAAACAGTTTTCGAAGCACATTGATTTTGTATTGTGTGTCTGTGCCGGTCCAAACAAATATATTCGTGTCGATTTGCCTGCATGAACTGAAGGTATCCGCCGATGTGCTGAAATGCAGAGTCACGTCTGCGTCTGAATCCTGCGAAACCGCCAGCTTTGTGAGAACAGCCTTATTCTCAGCGTGAAGGCTGGAAATGACCTGCTGGTACATATCCACCCAACTGGCGGCGGGCTGCTCTGCGCCCTGGAAACTGTATTTAGAAAGAGTCCTGCCCGTCAGCACCACGTCTTCGTCAAGTGAAACCATATCCATCTGCTTTTCCGGCGGCTGGTAATCTGAAACTGGGTACGTCCATATTTCGATGACCCGCTTTTGCAGATGTTGTCCCCGTTCTTCCAACTCAACGAGTCCCCACCGCTCTTTCTGAGCGATCCACTGATTGATCCGCAGGCCGGAATCCTTGAATCCGTGAGGCATATCCCGCTTCTCCAAAAAGGGGCTGTTGGAATACTTTGAATTGTATCCGGTAAGCGTTAAATTTGAAAGACGGTGCAGCCATGTATTATGGATATCCTCGTAGTCCTCGCCCAATTCGCTGATCCACACAGGCGTAAGGTGCTGAGGCATAATGTGTTCAATGGAGTATTCCCCTTTGTCCAGATGCTGCCAGACATCCTTCGTCTCCACAGTTCCCCCATTTTCCAGCCGCTCAAACAGATATAGCTTATTTTTGGAATTCATACCATAAATGTTCCGCGTCACCATGCACTCCGCAAATTCTCCATCAGACGGGAACCTGGCCCGATCTTTTTTGCTGAGCAGCGCATATTTGAACTTTTCTACGTAGTGGTCTTCGCTGCCGTCCATACGAATGATCTCCCGATGGAGTAGCAGGAATATCTTATTCAGAGCGTTTGTGGGGAGGTCGCAGATCATGCGGCGGAAAATGTAGTTCTCCGTTGTCCGAAATATCTCATATAAACCATCTGCGGTGATGGTATCTCCCTCCCACAGACGCAACGCCTCCAGGAAGTACGGACGGGTAACTGTAGTGGACAATCTGTTAAGCCGGTAAATGCAACCATTCAGCCGTTCGTCAGCAGAATTCCCCTTGAGCAGGATCGCATACCGTTTCGCGTAGTCCAGCAGATCTCTCAGCAGCATTTCCACATCGTTTCCAGCGTTGTCTTCCACATATCGCTTGAATGCTGCGTAAATTCCGTTTATATTGGGCGTACTCTGCTGCTTCACGCTTAAGTAATCCCGGACAAAGGCGCTGACGTCATAGTCCGTAAACTCCTCAATCCTGTTCCAGTACTTTTCATAAAACTTATTCTGCCGCTCAGTTTCCAGCCCCATCAGGATATAATTCCGAATCTTATCACCTTCGCTCAGGTCAAGGCCAGTGGAATTCAGGCTCTCGAAGATCAACTGAGGGTTGTCCTCGTGGTTGAGGCTGATGTTGATAATCTCCAAACGGCAGACAGCGTCGAAAAGCTCGTCTACCGTCAGTTCACCCCGCTGGATCCGCTCATAAAAATACTGATAATTGATAGTCAGGTTGGAATCGGGAATATGTTCCTCATCGCTTTCAAATAAAAAACCAAACGCCTTCTGATCGTTTTTGATTGGCTTCAGCTTAATCCGCTTTTCTTCCGGCTCATATTCATCAATCAAATATTTTTTCAGTATTTTGTCAGGCAACTGCCTATCTTGGGAAACGGCAATTTTCTTCTGGAGTAAATGATACATGGCCAGGAGCAACAGCGAAACGGTGGTCAGTCGCTGCTGTCCATCGATAATCAGAAATTCCTCCATCGTTCCACTCTCACTCTGGACAGACACAATACTTCCAAAGAAGTGGCTTTTGCGGTTTTGGCGGATCACTTTGACCAAATCGTCATAGAGCTGCTTGCAATGTTCCATTTTCCAATCGTAATTGCGCTGATAAACCGGGATCACGAAACGTTTCGACGCGCCGTCCATGTACTTGATCAGCTTCTGGGCATTTCCATTCATTTTTTCGCACTCCTTCAGCTCTTTACCTGTGGAATTGCCAAATTTTTTGGAAGTATAGTCATTATATACTATCTGCCCCTTTGTTGCAATCCACTTTTACCGCAGTATGACAGTCAAACATGATCTTTTGCGTATATTCCCTACAGCTTGAATAGCCTCCCAGTGTATCCGCTACCTGCTGCACCTTCTCCTCTGCAATATCATAAAGGGCGCACACGTCCTCTCTGTGCTCTCTTAAACAGATACCCCAGCGCTTCGGCTTTCACCTGAAAGAATCATGTCGGTTCCCGAAATTCAATTCAAACCAAGCTCCACTCAAGCATTTCCCGCACCAGGCGGTTCCCAACGGTGGTGCCCTCCGGTAGCAGGAACATCGCCACCTGGTTCTCTACGCCGCCATCGCTAATCAAATGGGCGTAGTCTCCGTCAATGGATTTTACGGTATAATAGACAGGTTCCACCATGATTTCCCCCTCAATTTCTTTAAGATTGTCTCGTCTGCAGGGCAGAATTCATACTGCGGGATATCTTCCACCGTGATCCAGCGGATATCGTTGTGCTCCAGCATTTGCGGTGTCCCCTCACGGATTGCGGCATTGAACAGCGTCAGATGCACATTCAAATCTGGGTAGTCGTGGTCTAACTCCATAAACAC
>CAMWWF010000383.1 GCA_947177885.1 uncultured Lachnospiraceae bacterium | reverse complement strand
ACATCCAGATAATTAAGTTCTCCCAGCATCTCCTCGATGACCACGGTATAGCCTGCCATTTTGGAAAAATGATAAGTTCCAGCGGTGATCATTTTCCGAAACACGCCGTTCTTTAATACAAACCCTGCCTGATTGTCTCTGATGATATATTTCATGACTTTTCCTCCTGTCTTTGTCTGGTATGACCTTTCTTCCACATATCCCATCTGTAGCTCACGCACTTCGATATCCGAAATACATAAGCTTTCACTGTTTCATCCTGAAGCAGTGTTTCATTCTCACTCTTCAAACCACCTGTGTTCTGTATAGTGGTATCCGTTCAGTGACCTGTCTGAACTGTTGCGTATAGTGATCCTGACATCCCTTTTCGAATGTTCTTATTTTTGTAATGCTTTTATTCCTCTTTCATCCGTCTGATGCGGAAGTCCGGTTCAGCAGACCGTAGAGAAGAAGGACTTTCTGTGATCAGATATACTCTCCGTTTTCAGGGATCCGCGATCCGCAGACGCGGCAGCGCAAATTTCCTGTATGCGGGAAAATACCTTTCACAGACTGTTGTTCCTCTTTCCGGTCTGCGGTATCCCCGATCCTTCGGGCCGCAGACTGATCCGGCACTCTCACGCCTCCCCTCATGCCGCCTCTCTGGGAACACAATGCCTGCAGCTTCCGAAGCGCGGTGACCGCTCTTTAAGAGCAGCTCCTGACCCTCCGGAACGCAGCGCGTCTCTTTGGAGACAGCTTTCAGGGATGCGGATATGCCCGAAATCGGAATAAAAGCATTACCTGGAGCGGATTCGAACCGCAGACTTTCCGTCTTGCCATAATGTTGTGCACTCTACCCGCTGAGCTACCGTTTACACGGGAGGGATTCGAACCCTCGCATCACAAATCCTTTCTGACCCCATGTCAGATCTGGTGAAATATTTATGAAATACCGTACAGCACGCTGCCGGCACCGCCAGGCAGGAGGTAACCTCCCATACCCATGCTGAATAAATTATTTCCGCAATTAATTTCCGAACGAAACATTCTTTCGTTCCTTATCAGTAACTGATGATATGATTATAGGAAATATCTTCCGGATAATCATTTCAAAAAAGCTGCGAGGTTTCAAAATGATACCTCCGCGAAAGAAATCACTTTCATGTGCGTTCTGTATGACAGTCCTTTTTTTCATCCCTTCACCACGCCCACTGTCTTCAGTTTCCGCACCGGTGTGACCATATCCGTCTGCTGTGCCATGACCTGATCAATATCCTTATAGGCAAACCGGCACTCCTCGGCCACGTCATTTTTCTTCCGCTTTCCAAGCACCACATCCCGCTCTCTCAGATCCAGTATGACCTGCTCTACGCTGAACGCCCTCATGGCTCCCGATCTGGAATAGTTTCTGCCCGCGCCGTGGGAGGATGTACAAAAGGATTCTCTGTTGCCTTTCCCTTCCACCACATAGCTGTAGGATCCCATTGCGCCCGGTATCACAGCCAGTTCCCCTTCCCGCACTCTGGTGGCGCCCTTCCTGTGTACCCAGACGTTTTCGTCATAGTGATTTTCCAGGGCCGCATAATTGTGATGGCAGTTGATCTCTTCCCCGAATTCCACGGTAAGATCTGTATGCTTCCCGATCAGTTCCTTCACGATGGCGCAGGTCTTATCCAGCATGCGGGCGCGGTTCTCGAAGGCATAATCCATAGCCAGGTTCATCCAGTTGATATACTGCTGTCCCTCTTTCGAGCAGACGGGGAGGAAAGACAGGCGGTACTCCTCCTTTACCCCGCTGTACCACATCCTATTCAGCTCCCTGGCCTTCTCATGGAAATGATCGCAGATCGCCTTCCCCAGATGACGGCTCCCGGAATGGATCATAATGCACAGATATCCGTCCTGATCCTCCTGAAGCTCGATAAAATGATTGCCGCCTCCCAGACTTCCCACCTGGAAGCAGCCGTCCCGAATCAGCGGCACCAGTTCCGCATTCTCCGCATACTTCTCCGGCTCCTGCTGTGCCCGGTCCAGCACTGCCGACTCCTGGGGCGTCTTGTATCTCTCCGTATTTAAGGGGATCGCCCTCATGATATTGCCGATGATCGCCTGGATCATGTTACCGTTTCCGGTCTGGATCTCCCTGATATCCTCCACCCGGATGTTCGTGGGAATAAAATCCATCCCGCACCCGATATCCACTCCCACCGCGTTGGGAATGATCACATCCTTTGCAGCGATCACCCCGCCGATGGGCATTCCCTTCCCCGCATGGGTATCCGGCATCAGACATACCCACTTATGTATAAAGGGAAGCTGAGACAGGTGATACGCCTGCTCCAGGCAGGATTCTTCCAGCTGACTCTCATCCTCCAGCCACACCTTTACCGGAAATCTCGTTTTTTCATTGTACAATACAAACATACTCTTCCCATCCTTTCCTACTCAATTGCTGTCAACAGTAATCTGTTCCGCATCCTCCTGCACCCGTCTTGGACGTCAGAGTCATTTCCGGACATGCAGCATTCGTAAGTGCTCTGGGTGCGGCTCTGGAGGAACTGCTTTTATTATAGGAAACTTTTTCCGGAAAATCATTTCAAAAAAGCTGCGAAGTGTCATGCCCTCCGCGGACAGGTTCGGTCGGTATAGGAAAACTTCCGCAACGTCCACTGCTTCATCAACAACGAAGTCAAGCTCTGCACGGGGATAAACAGCTTGTCCATGTAACTCTGGTCGGCTTCCCTGTGGCGGCAGAAATCCTGACAGGACAGCTCCACATAAACGCCATCCTTTTTGATATATACCTTTCTTGGTGCATACTTCACCGTGTCTTCCTCCAATCTGAATTTTAGAAAATGTAAAAATCCAGATGGAGAGAGCGGCGAACGACAGCCAACAGCGGAAACAGCCCTGCGGCACATTCCGATAAAAAACGACAAAAGAAAAACCGCAAAGGCTCTGTGACCTCTACGGTTATAGGAGATATGTATTCTGTTAAGTCTTTTCGGGCATAGCAATACCGCCCACCATAACACCGTTTTTTATATGGTGGACGTTCGCCTTAAAACCTTATGAAATGAAATAGAGCCGATAAACTGTGATTTCACAAATTCATCGGTTCTGTGTCTAAAGCGACTGGCTCTTTGATAGTTTATTTGTTTTCCCCTACAAATGGGAATTTAACTACCTCTTAATTAATCGTTTAATTTTGGGAAGTATGAAACTCCCTAACAAATATAAATTACACAGATATACAAATAGATTTCCAATATACGAATAAAGAGTAAATCGCCCTTTCGTGATAACCTGTGCAGATAATGTCTTTGTATCAGACTGAAAATAATCAGTCTGTGCCAGCACACTACCTCTAAAATCTGAAACAATCGATATTCCTTTATTTGTATGTCTGATTATATTACTTCCATTTTCAACCCCACGCACAATCGCTGTCTTTGCAGCTAATAATGTCATTTCTTTCCAATCCGAAGCTGGAA
>CAMWWF010000382.1 GCA_947177885.1 uncultured Lachnospiraceae bacterium | reverse complement strand
GTTTCGGACAGGGGGCGGGGACGGGGGCTGGCGGCGGATACTTTTTACAAGTATCTGATAAAAAATAAGAATGAACCGGAAGCACCGAAACCATAAAGCACCGAAACCGGGAAAGCCGAATCAGGAAACGCGGGAATAGAAAAAGCCGAAACCGGGAAGGATGAAACCGGAAACATTTAAAAAAGGTGGAAAAATACGGAAAAGTGTGATATGATTTTGGACGGTAAAATAATAATAGAGAGCAAGTAAAGAACAAAGCTGACAAAGCGTAATAGAAACAGCATGCGCCTGATGTCCGGTGCCCGGAACAATTTCCGATCCGGTGCCCGGAATAACAGCTCTGCCATGCAATGGCACTGACCGGTGCATGCAGAACCGGAATCGGAAGGAGGTTCATATGTCATACGAACAATATAATAATGCCCTGAAATCCGGACAGAAGGAATACCGTGCCCGCCTGACAAAGGGCGATTATCCCTACCTGCCTGTCCTGGATGAGATCCTGTCTTATACGAAAGTGGAATATGAATTAAATATCGGTCTGTGTGAGATTCCGTTGGAATTGATCGTGGGGACTAAGACCAGGGGGCGTACTAATTCCTTCGCGTCTAATTTTATGCCCCTTTTGGATACCAATACGGAATTTGCCGCCAAATGGATGTCGTTACATACCAATCTGCTGGAGGAAGGGCTGCGTGATCCTGTGAAGGTTTATGAGTTCATGGGACGGTTTTATGTGCTGGAGGGCAACAAGCGTGTCAGTGTCCTGAAATTCCTGGATGCATACAGCGTGCCCTGTTCTGTCATCCGGGTGGTTCCCAAGCGGAATGACACAAAGGAAAATGCTATTTATTTTGAGTTCATGGAGTTTTATGAGGTCACCGGCATTTACTCGATCTATTTCAGTGAAAAAGGCCGGTTTGCTCAATTTCTGGAACAGGTGGGCACACCGAAGGGAGCAAAATGGACTTCGGAAGACCGTCAGGAGTTTGAGGCGGTCTATACCCGGTTCCGGAAGGCTTTCGAGTCGAAGGGCGGCGGTAAACTGCCCATTACCGTAGGTGATGCGCTTTTGGCTTTTCTTACCGTATTCGGCTATGAGGAAGTGAAGCAGAAATCCGCTCAGGAGATGAAGCGGGATCTTGCCAAGGTGTGGGATGAATTTGTGGTACTGACGGAGGAGCAGTCCATCGAGCTGCGCATGGATCCGCCCAGGGAGGACGCTTCCCCGAATCTCTACAGAAACCTGCTGAACCTGATCCTTCCGGATAACTCAGGCAAGGTCAGGATCGCATTCCTGTATGAAAAGACCCACAGAACTTCCGGCTGGACTTACAGTCATGAGCTTGGGCGGCTGTACCTGGACAATGTATTTCCGGGACAGATCGAAACTGCCTCGTTTGAGAATATCGTGGCCGGTGAAAATGATCTGGAATGTATGGAACAGATCATCAAAGACGGCTATAATATGATCTTTACCACTTCTCCGGTGATGATGCCGGCCAGCCTGAAGATAGCGGCCAATTATCCGGATGTAAAGATTTTAAACTGTTCTTTAAACACATCTCACCCTACCCTGAGGACTTATTATGCCAGAATGTACGAGGCAAAGTTCCTGGCGGGCATTATCGCGGGTTCCATGACCACGACCAACAAGATCGGTTATATTGCCGACTATCCGATCTACGGCATGGCGGCGAATATCAATGCCTTTGCCATGGGGGCACGGATGGTGAATCCTCATGCGAAGGTCTACCTGGACTGGAGCACTTTGAAGGAACATACCATAAATATCAAGGATGACCCTGAGATCAACTATGTGATGGGACAGGATATGACATCTCCCGACAGGGCATCCCGGCATTTCGGATTGTATTATGTCAGCGGGGAAACTCCGGATAATCTGGCTATGACCACCTGGCATTGGGGAAAATTATATGAGAAGATCATCCGCATTGTGCTGAACGGTACATGGAAGGAGGATGCCGCCGCGGGAAGCCGGGCCACCAGCTACTGGTGGGGAATATCTGCCGGTGTGGTGGATCTGATCTGTTCGCAGGATCTGCCCGAGGATACCAAGCGTCTGGTAGACCTGCTGCGCAACAATATCTGTTCGGATACGCTGACACCTTTTTCCGGAAATCTGTGCGCGCAGGACGGAACGGTTATGAATACGGCCGACCAGATCATTTTGCCTCAGGACATTATCACCATGGACTGGCTGTTGGACAATGTGGTGGGAAGTATTCCCAAGATCTCCGATCTGACGGAGAGCGCCCAGGCAGTTGCGAAAATGCAGGGACTGGACAAAACACAGGAGCCTGACAGCTGAGCGAAGGCTTCAGGGCGAAGGGCGGGAAGCGGCACGCCGCGTGGGGAGAGCAGGCGGCAGCTGTAAACGCAGGCGGACAGCAGGCATGGATGCAGACTGCTGCCGCAGAATCTGAGAGAGAAGTGGGTACATCTGATGAGAATTATGGCTATTGCTGACCAGGAGTCTAAATTATTGTGGGATTATTTTGACAGGAGCTACCTTGACGGAATTGACCTGATCATTTCCTGCGGGGATTTAAAGCCGCAGTACTTGTCTTTTCTGGCGACTTTTACCCATGCGCCTGTTTTATATGTGCACGGAAATCATGATGACCGGTATGAGAAGGATCCCCCCGACGGCTGCATCAGCATTGAGGACGATATCTATGTTCATAACGGGGTCAGGATACTTGGGCTTGGGGGATCTCTGCGCTATAAGCCTGGCATTAATCAGTATACCCAGAAGGAGATGCGCAGGCGCGTGCGGAAACTCTGGTGGAAGCTGTGGCGCCACAAAGGGTTTGATATCCTGGTGGCCCATGCCCCTGCTTATCATCTGAATGACGGCGAGGATCTGCCCCACAGGGGCTTTGACGCCTTCCCGGAACTGATGGACAAATACAAACCGGCGTATTTCCTCCACGGGCACGTACACATGAATTATGGAAGGAAGTTCCCGCGCCTGTCCAGCTATCATGAGACACAGGTCATCAATGCCTACGAAAAGTATATCTTTGATGTTGATCTGTGATCTGATATTAACACAGCCAGACCATTTTTTTCCGTGGGTGTTGGTAGCTTTGGTTATCCTGGAAGATTTTGAGGAAGATCAGCATATAGGGTATATAACCAGAGATTTACAGAGAGACCGGATACAGGAAACCATTTGTAAAAAAAGTGCCTATTTGGCGAAAGAAAAAGCCAATATAGAGCAGATGCCGGTTCTGATAGGAATGGAAGCCCGCCGCAGATTATTAAAGGAAGAGGCCAAACTTAAATTACTCATTGCGTTTCAGGATGATTGTATTGAAATGGGAAAGAGCGTATATAAGGTCGAAAAGTACATCTCCGAGGAACAAAATGATAAGTTTGTTTATGATTTAAACGTTGCCTGTTTGTAGTATAAAAGGATTCTCATATTGTCGGAGACAGAGTGGGGATAAA
>CAMWWF010000381.1 GCA_947177885.1 uncultured Lachnospiraceae bacterium | reverse complement strand
CAGTATCTGTTACAATGTTAGTATTTGTTGAAAAGAACATCAGAAGGAGAACAGAGTGGAAGAATTATTAGAAGAATTGTTAGATGAACGTATTGCCCGGGCGGTGAGGGAGATGGGCTTTGAGAAGCTGTCTCCGATCCAGAGGGAGGCGATCCCGTATCTTTTGGACGGCGACGATGTGATCGGACAGGCCCAGACGGGTACCGGGAAAACGGCGGCATTCGGGATTCCGATCTTACAGAAGGTGGATCCGGATTTGAGAAAGCTGCAGGCCGTTATTTTGTGTCCCACCCGGGAACTTGCCATGCAGGCGGCTGAGGAGCTGCGTAAAATGGCGAAATATATGCATGGGATCAAAGTACTTCCCGTCTATGGCGGGCAGGAGATAGGAAGGCAGATCATAGGACTGAAGGGCGTACAGATCATCGTGGGCACACCGGGGCGTGTCATGGATCACATGCGCCGCCATACCATTAAACTGGACCATGTCAACATGGTAGTGCTGGATGAGGCGGATGAAATGTTGAATATGGGCTTCAGGGAAGATATGGAAACGATTCTCGGACAGATTCCCAACGAGCATCAGACGGCGCTCTTTTCCGCTACCATGCCGAAGCCTATTTTGGATATCACAAATCAGTTTCAGAACAATGCGAGAATGATACGGGTGGCGGCGAAAGAACTGACAATCCCGCTGGTATCCCAGAGATACTATAAGATAAAAAGTCAGGACAAGGATGCCGCATGTGTGCGTCTGCTGGAATATTACCAGCCTAAGCTGTGTCTGATCTTCTGTAATACGAAGAGGAAGGTGGACGAGCTTTCGGAAGTATTGAAAAAGGCGGGCTTTCAGGCGGTAGGACTTCACGGGGATATGTCCCAGCATCAGAGAGATGTGGCTATGAACCGGTTCCGAAACGGCAGCACCAATATACTGATCGCTACAGATGTGGCGGCGAGAGGTATAGATGTGGATGATGTGGAAGCGGTCATCAATTATGACATACCCCAGGACAACGAATATTATGTGCATCGTATCGGCCGGACCGGTCGTGCGGGCAGAACAGGGCGTTCCTTTACTTTTGCGGGAGGCAGGGAGCTTTACCGGATCCGTGAGATCGAGAGAGTCTGCCATACCGTGATCGAAGAGAAAAAACTGCCGGGAGCAGCCAAGGTACTGAAAGCGAAAGCGGACAAATACCTGAACCGTGCGTGGGAGCTTCATGAGCATGAGGATATGGAGCTGATGAAAACATTTCTTCAGAGAAAAATGGAGGAAGAAGGCTGCGATGCTTTGGAGCTGGCGGCGGTAATGTTAAAGCAGCAGGTAGGCGATAAGGGTCCGGAGATACAGGCGGACGATTCCGGAAACAGACGGGGTCTGCGTTTCGGAAGCGGTCGGGACGGAAGAGGAAACAGCAGCCGCCGGGATCGGAGAGAGAACGGAAGCGGCCGGGACGGAAGAGGAAACGGCAGCCGCCGGGATCGGAGAGAGAGCGGAAACGGCCGGGAGGAGAGAGAAAGCGGCGGCCGAAGAGGCAGGAGAGAGAGCGGAAACGGCCGGGACGAGAGAGAGAGCGGCTGGAGAGGCAGGAGAGAGAACGGCAGCAGGAGGGACGGCGACGGAAGAAAATCCAGGGAACGTGACGTGCGCCGTGACGGCAGTGTACGCATTCGCGAGAGCGGCCGCAGGGACCAGGATTTCGGCAGCAAACCGCCTAAGAGGAAGCGGGAGCAATTGTCATGACCGACAATGCAGGAATAAAAGATTCTGACATGGGCATATGTAAATAGCAGAGAAGACGAAAATGATCCTGCTGACAACGATGTTGTCCAGAAATGAATGGAACCGGACAGTGCTGAAACGGAAAAGAGGAATTGTATGAGGATTGGAATGGGATATGATGTCCACCGGCTGGTGGAAAACAGAGAGCTGATCATGGGCGGTGTACCGATTCCTTATGAAAAGGGACTGCTGGGACATTCGGATGCGGATGTGCTGCTCCATGCCATTATGGATGCGCTGCTGGGAGCTGCCGCAATGGGTGACATTGGAAAACACTTTCCCGACACCGATCCCGCATACAAAGGGATCTCGTCGCTGGTACTGCTGGAAAAAGTGGGACAGTTATTGGCGGAGAAGGGATTCCTCATTGAGAATATCGACGCCACGATCATTGCCCAGGCGCCGAAAATGCGTCCCCATATCGACAGTATGAGGGAGAATATCGCGAAGGCCCTGGAGATGGATACGGATCATATCAACGTGAAAGCGACCACCGAGGAAGGGCTGGGCTTTACGGGAACCGGGGAGGGGATAGCTTCCCAGGCGATCTGTATGCTGACAAGTCCCTTTGATCTCACGGCCCGGCAGATACCGGACGGCTGTGAAGGCTGCAGCGGCTGCAATAAGAGGGGTTGACAAAATCGGAGTTTTTGCATATCCTAATTGAGAAAGAAGAGAAAATGCAATGAACGGGAAGAGTACCTTTTTGTAACATGCCAGAGAGAAGCCGTCGGCAGGCTGTGAGCGGCTTTCATGGGAGGGAAGGGAAGTGCACCCGGGAGCAGGTCCGCTGAAAGGCGGGCACGCAGGCGTGCGTTACGCGCATTGAGTGAAGGGCATATGCCTTTAAGTAGAGTGGAACCGCGGATGAATTCGTCTCTAAACAGGGAGGATTCATCCGCGGTAATTTGCTGTTGCCTTTTACCTTATGCCGATCCGGCAGACGGATCGGCGAAGGATGACAAACCCGGCAGGAGAGGCTTATGACAAAAAAGGCATTCTGTGGGGATCCCTTTTGGGATAACGGTCATATGAGCCGGATGTGAAAGACAATAGTCGGTATCCGCATCATTGTGTCAGGTATCATGTATAAAACGGTTTATGAGCAAGGACCTGTTTTTGACGCCTGATTTTGCAGACGGTAAGGCATACGCCCATAGGAGTCAGCTATGGGAATGATAGGCAGTATAAAAGAAGAAATCAGGATCATCAGAGAGAGGGACCCGGCAATCCATTCTTCCATGGAAGTGTTTCTCTATCCCAGCTTTAAGGTCATGCTGCATTACCGCCTGGCACACAGGCTGTATGAGAGCGGGCACTATTTCTGGGCCAGGTGGGTCTCCCAGCGGGGAGTGCGCAGGACGGGGATCGAGATCCATCCCGGCGCAAAGATCGGCGGAGGATTCTTTATTGATCACGGAAACGGAGTTATCATAGGAGAGACAACGATCATCGGTGATAATGTCACCCTTTATCAGGGTGTGACGCTGGGAGGAACCGGCAAAGAACATGGCAAACGTCACCCCACGCTGGGCAGCAATATTATGATCGGCGCCGGGGCAAAGGTGCTGGGTTCCTGTACCATCGGGGACAACTGTAAGATAGGGGCGGGCAGTGTGGTACTCTGCGATGTGCCGTCCAATTCCACGGTGGTAGGTGTGCCGGGGCGTGTGGTGAAGCGGTTGAAGCAATGCCTGCCG
>CAMWWF010000380.1 GCA_947177885.1 uncultured Lachnospiraceae bacterium | reverse complement strand
GAATCGAACTGGCCTGACACCTTCATTTTTGTCTTCACACCACGCAACGCCCTCTCACTCAAATTGTTGGTTGTGGGCAACGAAAAATCTTCCACCCATGCAAAAAAATTTTCCCGGTAATCTATAATCCTCGCAATAAGGGCACGCTCAAATGGCCCGGAATAATCGGATGTATTGGCTGCGGCCTCCCCCTCTGCTTTCCCCAGCAGTTCCGTCATCTTTTTGTTAAAGTTTTCTATATACGCCTCCCCAAAGCTTTCCTCCCCCGACAGGATCCGGTCATTTCTGTCCCTGATCGTGCCGGAGACCAGCTGTTTGATCTCAAGTAATACCTTATGCCCTGTTTCGTCCGCACTCTTTTGGAGGTCCCTCTGCAGGTGTGCATTGCATTCCAGATTCATGAATACAAACCTGCTGTTGTAATTGATGGAATTGTGGTCATGCATGACACTTGTCATTTCTGTGAGCGCCTCCAATATCCCGTCTGCCAGTATGCCATCCATGTCCTTTTTGTTATGGGCAACATAATAGGCGGCTGTCTCATCCCCGTAAAAGCGCAGGCATATCCTGGACTTGTCAGCCATCACCACAGTGTCATCCCAATAGAGGATGGGGCGTGTGACCAGGAGCCGGAAAAGATCCTCCCTGAATTGTTTTAAGCCCCTGGCCGCCCTTGGCTGGAGTTTCGCGATATACCCTTCACTGGGACATACCTCCCCATCCGTCAGGCCGCTGATCAGGAGGGGAACCTTGTTGATGGCCGCGTTTGTGGTGTTCATCAGCGAGAGGGACAGCGCCTGGAGAAACGCCCCATACTGGCACTCGGCCCGTAAGGCCGGGTCAATCCCAGTACGGACAATCTGCCCGCAGTTTCTGCACTGGTACACCCAAAATTTATGGAGCCGCTTTATGACTTTGACCTCGATATCAATCTCGTATTTTTCCTCACATTCACCGGTAAAGGTAAAATCCCCGCAGCCGCATTCCGGACAGAATTCCCCGTCGCCCACCGGATGGCTTACTTCCTCGTCCACCTCTTCCGGCCCAGGCTTTTCCAGGGTATGGCGCTCGTGTCCGCGCTGCCCGCCTTTCGGCTTCCCTGTATTCCTGCGGCTGTTCGGGATATGCCTGTCTTTCCACGGGGGTGTCTGGCCGGTTGGGGTGGAAGTATTTGTGCTATCCCTGCCGAGCAGGGCTGCCGCATGGGCGAGCTCTGCCGCCAGCCCATGGATCACGGCATCCTTTTCCGCAAGCTGCCCCTCATAATCCTGGATGATGGCGGCAATCTTATCATCGGATGCTTTCAGGATCTCCCAGTTTTTATCCATCAGTTTTTGGATCTTCTGTTCTTTCTTATTCAATTCGGCCTGGTATTTTTCCCAGTCTGAGTCACATTCCCCAAACCAGATGTTCCGGATGGTAACCGTGGCGGCATGGGCCTTTGCCAATTCTTTTTTTAACCGTTCAATCTCCTTGATATACCCGGCAACCACCTTGTGGTGGTCTGCCTGCAGCTTTTTATATCTTTCCCCGTTCCGGAAAGCTTCTAATTCCCGGCGCATGGCCTTATTCTGGTATTGGAGTGTGGTATATTCTGAAAACAGACGGTCCATGGCTGCCTCCTATAGGTATCCTGTTTACGCTTCCGGTATATGGGAAGCGATTTCTTTTATACGTTCCAAACTGGAACGCAGCAACTGGTTGCGGTGTTCTAAAACTTTGATCCTGGCATCTTTTTCCGCGCATTCCTTTTTTAATGTTTCAGCAAGGAACCGGTAGTCGGTTTCTGGTTTTTTCTTTTTGCTATGGCTGGAATTGTCATCCGGTTCCTTTTTTCTGCCGCGCTTTCCTGACGACGGGATCAGTTCACCTGTCTCCGGATCTTCTGTGCCAAGATATTTCCGGATCGGCC
The DNA here is from genome assembly GCA_947177885.1 of uncultured Lachnospiraceae bacterium. Next base: position 1,589 of record CAMWWF010000380.1, on the reverse strand, counting down.
TGGATTGTTTTGTTTCCGGGTCATAATGGGAAGTTGATTCATAGAGGGCAACCCGACCTGTTTTTTTATTCACATATCTTACGATTGACATTTTATCTTCCCCTTTCTACATGTTGGTACTATATATTATAACACATACCAATAAAAATATTAATATGTTATTGGTATGTTTTTCAAAAAATACCAATAAACCAACAGGGATGCTGGTTTAATAAGCCAAAGAGGGCCCCAAACCATAGATAAACACTAGGTTTGAGGCTCTCTATTATAATTGGATTTTATACTTTAACCAGACTGTGAATAGTAACTTGACAACCCCTCCCAAAACCTATATACTATACACAACAAAGGGAGTAGCTTGCACAGGTCATCCTGTGTTTACTTAGCCGTCAGTACGATTTTCGAATCCGGCTCTGTGATGAAATAGCGAGACTTTGCTGTTGTATATATCGCGGCATTGTCTCGCTTCTTTTACGCTATGCCGGAAAAACACTGCAGGTATACAAAGGAAGAAAGAGCGCTCCCGCGAATCCGAACGCACAGGGCTTCCGGGAGGCAGATGGAGGGAACGAAGATGACTTTTGGAGAGTTGATCATGTTTACAGTCAGGCTGCTTGCAGGGACAGGCGTATTTTTGGTCGGAGTGCACCTTCTCACCGCCAATATCGAGCAGCTTGCCACAGGAAAAATCAAGGACCTGTTCGAAAAAACAGCAGACAGGCGGCTGGTCAATGTAGGAATCGGCGCCGCCACCACCGCCCTGATCCAGAGCTCCGGCGTGACCACCGTGCTCATCGTGGGCTTTGTCAACGTAGGGATCATGAACCTGCACCAGGCCGCAGCCATGATCATGGGGGCAAATATCGGAACCACCATCACCGCGCAGATTGCCGCGCTGAGCGCATTTCCGGTGACGACCTACATACAGATCTTTGTATTCATCGGCATGATGATGAGCATGGCCTGCAAAAGCGACAACCTGCAGAAGACCGGATTCATTTTATCCGGCCTGGGCCTCATTTTCATCGGCCTGTCCCTGATGTCGGACGCCATGAAGTACAACCGGGACGCCATACAGCATATGTTTGAGGTGGTCACGAACCCGTTCCTGTTATTCGGGATCGGCATTTTTCTCACGGCCCTGGTTCAGTCCAGCTCCGCGACGACCTCAGTGATCATTGCCATGTCGGTGGCCGGGCTGACCATCGGCACAGGCGGCAATGAGGTTCTCTTCATCATCCTGGGTACGAACATCGGCTCCTGCGTGACCGCGCTGATGTCCTCCTTCACATCCGGCGCCAATGCGAAGCGGGCGGGGCTGATCCACCTGATGTTCAATACCTTCGGTTCGGTCCTCTTTTTCATCCTGCTGATGTGCTGGCCGGATTTTATGAATGACACCTTCCGTACATGGTTCGGATCAGCGGCGACAGAAATCGCCATGTTCCACACCTTTTTCAACCTAACCTGCACCATCTTGTTTCTGCCGTTCTGCAATATATTTGTGAAAATATCGGAGCTTTTGATTCCGGAAAAGAAGGCGGACACCGCCGTCACCGACCTGGCCGAGAGGATGCTGTCCGCCGCTT
>CAMWWF010000379.1 GCA_947177885.1 uncultured Lachnospiraceae bacterium | reverse complement strand
GTATGAGAAGACACTGGCAAACAAGAATCTTTTCAACGGTTTTAAGATCACTTTATTCTATCTGGTAGTGGGAACCTCCATGCAGCTGATCCTCACCAGCTTCGGCGCATATGTGGTTTCCAGAAAGCATTTTCTGATCCGCAACGGACTGATGAAGTTCATGGTCTTCACCATGTTTTTCAGCGGGGGACTCATCCCCATGTTCTTTGCGATCCGCAATACGGGAATCTACAACACCATATGGGTGTCATCCATTCCCTATGCCGTCAGCGCCTATAATCTGATCATCATGAAGACCTTTTTCAGTTCTATCCCGGACAGTCTGGAGGAGGCTGCCATCATTGACGGCGCCAATGATTTCACCGTATTTTCCAGAGTGATCATGCCCCTGTCAAAACCGGTGGTGGCAGTTATGATGCTCTATTACGGCGTAGGTCAGTGGAATTCATGGTTTCCCGCGGCAATGTTTAACAGGGACCGGAAAATCTATCCCCTGCAGATGATACTCCGGGAAATACTCATAGAAAATCAGGAACAGAGCGCGGACTCGCTTTTTGCCGCAGTGGAACAGTCCTTTTCCAATGACCTTGTGAAATACTGTACGATCGTGGTGTCCACGGTTCCCATATTGGTCATCTATCCTTTTTTGCAGAAATATTTTGAAAAAGGTGTTATGATTGGAGCTGTAAAGGGCTGAATATATGCAGGGATCTTCTCAATCAGGATTCCGCCGGATCGGTTTGTGCCGACTATGTCAGCCGACCCGAACGTGAGAAGAAGTGCATTCACTGATCGTGCCGTTAAAGAAGGCATGAGGATGCATGAGAAGAAAGATCTGCACCATTATTGACACAGGGAGGATTGGTATGGACAAGGAATTATATAATAAGGTAAGTCAGTGGTTTGAGGATCACCGGGATGAGATGACAAGGGACATTATACGGCTGGTGCGGATTCCCAGCGTCTCCTCTCCGCAGGAGGGAGAGGAAACCCCTTTCGGAAAGGGATGCAGGGACTGTCTGGAGGAAATGCTGACGTTAGGACGGGAGCATGGATTCTGTACGGAGAATTACGAAAACCGCGTGGGAAGCATCGGTCCGCAGGACAAGGACTGGGACAATATGATCGGCTTCTGGAACCATCTGGACGTGGTACCGGTGGGAAATCAGTGGACTTATGAACCTTTTGAGCCTGTGCTGAAGGACTATTTTCTCATAGGGCGCGGCGCACAGGACAATAAGGGGCCTGCGGTGGGAATCCTGTATATGATGAAATGCCTGCGGGAACTGGATATTCCCATGAAACACCAGCTCCGCCTGTTTGTAGGCTGTGACGAAGAGCGGGGCATGAAGGATATGGAATATTACACCTGCCATTATCCCACTCCCCGCCTGTCCATGATCGCGGACAGCGGATTCCCTGTGTGTTACGGGGAAAAGGGAATCATAGAAGGAAGCTTCCACAGCAGGGACAGAGTCAGCGAAGCAATCCTGGAACTGGCCGGAGGAAGTGCCAGCAACATGATCCCTGATGCGGCTCATGTGGTGTTAAACGCGACGGAAGCGTTGATGGAAGCTTTGAATAAAATCAAGATGATAACACGCTCCGGAACGGATATAGAAGGACAGAATTTCTCCCACATAAATATAGAACGGGAAAACGGCACTATCCGCATCAGCGCCACAGGAAAAAGCAAGCACAGCGCATTCCCGGAAGGCAGTGTAAATGCCATTCATACTCTGCTGCGCTTCCTGAGCGATCTGACACCGCTGTCAGAAGAAGACAGGGAGCTGTTTCGCAGACTGGCATATCTGTCTGAAGAATACTATGGAGATCACACGGGAATTGCCGGCAGTGACGAGGTATCCGGAAGGACCACCTGTGCCGCTACCGTGCTGAACCTTAAGGGCAGGCAGGTTTCCCTCCACTTTAATATCCGCTACATTATCACCGCGGACAGGGATTCGCTTTCCGCCAATCTGGCACAGACGGCACAGAAAAACAATCTGATCTGGGAGACAGAACGGGATTCCACCCCTAACTACTTCCCCAAAGAACATCCCGCGGTACAGCTTCTCACCGACCTCTATAATGAGATCACGGGCAGCACCTCGGAAAGCTTTGTCATGGGCGGCGGCACCTATGCCAGAAAGCTGCCGCGGGCTTTTGCCTACGGGGTGGGCGGCATGAAGGAATCGGAGGAAGACCTTCGGATCAAAAAGCAGCTTTTCCTTCCCGGACACGGCGGTGCCCACGAACCGGACGAGGCATTGAATCTGCGGCTTTTGACAGAAGCGATGAAGATATATACCATGGCGGTTATTGCTTTGAACGATTGTGAACTATAAGCGGTCAGGCCGATGGGTGCATCGGTCTTGGCGCCAAAGCAGCTTTGATCATGACAGCCTGATTATCCCTTGCGGAAATCCTGTTTATGTGAAAGAAATTATCTCTCCAGCCCAATCTCTCCGCTTGCCTTATAAGGCGCATATTTGGGCGCAGACTTCAGGATCTCCCGTTTCTCATTGCGGAAGGTCTGGGGACTGCAGCCCATAATCTCACGAAAAGCCCGGTTAAAACCGGAATGGGAATGAAATCCCGTCTCCAGTGCGATCGAAAGAATACTGTCCTCCGTGCTGATCAGGCAGAAACACGCTTTCCGAATCCGTACACCTCTCAGATATTGGAGGGGTGTCTGATGAAAAGCATTGCGGAAATACGCCAGAAACTGCTTTTCAGAAAGTCCGCACAGATGCGCCAGAAGAGTAATATCCTGCTCCTGCGCGCATTCCCTGTCTATGTAAGATATGGCCGGAAACAGGCGGGCACGGAGATTTTCCGGGCGGAAAGCGGCTAAGGACTCTGAACGGGAACCGGTGAGGCCTTCCGCACAGGATTCCGCTGAAAATTTATGCTGAAAGCTTTCCGTGCCCTCCTGATACCAGCGGTATAAACGTATCAGCAATGTCTCCAGCAGCCCGGAAACCGTCTGCAGGCAATATTCTTCTCTCTGCAAGATAGCTTCTATGATCAGACGGACCAACATCGCTTCTTCTTTAAATTCACTCTCCCTGAAAATTTTCGGAAAGTCCGCATAGCGATACCAGAACATTTCTTCTGGAAGCCCTTTCGGGTAAAAAGGAGCCAGAACCTCCTGCGGATTAAAGAAAAGATAATGACAGCACACATCGGCATCCGCCTGAGGCGGAAAAAAGGAAGCATGTGTATAAAACGGAGGCAAAAACAGAAAATCCCCCATATTTACCTGCATATATGCATTTTCCAGATTCCATGCCATGGAGCCTTTTTCGCATATGGCAATTTCTATGCAGTTGTGAAAATGGATAAAATCCACGTGATCGGAAATCTGAGTTCCCTGCATTAGCAGCACAGGAAAACCCTGTGAAAATTCGTACTCACGGTATGTGATGGGAATCCCTCCAACGCCGCTATCGCTATTAGAAAAACTATTTCGAATTCCCTCTGCAGTCTTTACAATACCCATAT